>JBFEVY010000112.1:0-9891 GCA_041546665.1 Spongiibacteraceae bacterium
AACCGAATCGGATAGTGCAGGCTCACGGTAAACCCGGCGACACCCCGGGTCGAGGCCAACGACAAATCTCCCGCCGCGGTAAAATACCCGGTCGACATATCGGCACATTGCGCGGCGGGGGACGCCACGGTCATTTCCGCAATTTTAAAGGTCTCATCCAGAGCCGCACGCAGACCAGAGCGAATCTCCGCGAACAGGTTATTGTCGATCTCTCCCGACAAAGCCGCTTCCTCCCGCGCAGTGCGCGGCGCGACATGGTGGTTGCGCTGAATTTCCGGATCGGGCCCGAGAAAGGCCCGGTTTTTACTGAGAAAGGAATCAACCAGTTTTTTTTCGTCCGCCACATCCGGGTTGGCGTTTACTGCATTGCTAGTCATAGTGTTCTCCTGAGTCGGCCTGCGCCGCACTTATTGTTCTATTTGTCAGCCTGCTCATCTTGCAGAAACCACACGGCGCCCTGGGCGGCCGCAACGAATGTCCAACCGGGCTCAACCAGATAGGTGGTCTCACCGGGGTTCACAATGGCGGGGCCGGGAATTTCCACACCGGGGCGCAGAGCCGCTTCACCGTAGATCGGTGTTGCGACAACGCCATCAACGGCATGGAAGGAACACTCGCGCACCGACTCCGGCTCCGGCGCAGGAATACGCTTCACCGGCGGGGCCAGATCCTCAAAGCTGACGGTGCCCAGATCAACCCGCGAAACCACGCGAATGGTTGTCACCCACACACCGGATTCCGGCGAGACAATTTCTTTGCCGTAGCGTTTGCCAAAATCGTCATTCATTCGCTCGATCGTCTCGAGGACTTCCGCCGGCTTGCTCAGGCGGCGGTTATCCAGCGCAATACTGATTTCCATCTTCTGGATGCCGTAGCGCATATCCAGTTCGAGCACATATTGAATGTCTTCGTCTCTGAAGCCCTGGCGCAACAGGTCATCGCGTCCCTTCTGCTCCAGATTGCTTACCAGTGCATTAAACTCGTCGTAGTTGTTGTACAAGGAACGGGTGTGCTTGTTGTAAAAGCCGAGCGATACGTTTTTCTCGTGGATATGCATCTGGTCAAGGCCCGCGCCACCACAGGCCGAAAACACGCTGCTGTAGGGAGGCGCAAGAATACGGCGAATGCCGGCCTTCTCCGCGATACCACAGCAGTGCAAGGGGCCGTTACCGCCGTAGGCAAGGAATACAAACTCACTGGCCTGATAACCGCCACCATTCAGTTCACGTACCAGACCGGCCGCCATTTCACTGTCTGCCATCGACTTGATCAGCAGTGCCGCGTCAACCTCGTCGATATCCATTTCGTCACAGATATCTTCCAGCGCCTGATACGAGCGGCGCTTGTTTAGCGGAATTGCGCCCTTGGCGTAGTTCTCCGGATCGAGGTAACCCAGAATCAGGTCGGCATCGGTAACGGTGGGGTTCATACCGCCGCGGTCATAGCAGGCCGGACCGGGATCACTGCCGGCGCTTTCAGGACCGATGCGCACCGTATCAAAAATGGGGTCGTAGCTGGCAATTGAGCCGCCACCGGCCCCCAGAGTCACCAGGTGCACCATCGGCAGAGTGACCCGCCAGCGGTCAACAACCGGGCTGAAATCGTAATGTTTAGTACCGCCCTCGGTAATCAGGCCGATATCAAAGGAGGTACCGCCCATATCGCCGCAGACAATATTCTGCACGTCACCCTGCAGCGCCAATTGACCCGCCGCATGGATCCCGGCAACGGGACCGGAGTGCAGGGTTTTCAGGGCATCGGTGGAATTCAATTGCGCCATACCACCGGAGTTATGAACCAGCAACATTGGCCGGTCATAGCCATTTTCACGAAGGTTCTGCTCCAGTGCATTCATCGCAAAATACATGGTGGAGTGCAAAAACGCATCGATAATCGCCGATGAAGTACGCACATACTCCCCCTTGCGACCAACGACCTGGTGCGACAAGACCATGGGAATCGCGCCCAACATGGATGAGGGAAATTCCTCTTCAAAAATCTCGAGGATGCGCAATTCGTGCTCGGGGTTCTCCACCGAGTTGATCATATTGACCACGATGGCTTGCACGCCGGTGTCGACCAATTGTTTGACCTTTTCCCGCACATCCTGTTCGTCGAGGTCCATCAGCACCTCACCGCGATAGTTCATCCGCTGTTTTACTGTACGAATCCGCGCGATGGGCACAATGGGGTCGGGGCGTCTCGCCCGGGACAGATCCCTCGCCTTCTCGTCGGGCAGACCATCGCCGTAACCGCGCCCCCGAGAAATCGGGATGGTGCTTTCAAAACCACTGGTAATCAGCAGCCCCACTTTTGGACCGCGCCGCTCAATCAAGGCGTTGGTCCCCAGGGTGGTGGCATAGCGCACCGAGTCCACCGACTGGAGCAAATCCTTGCGGGGAATATTCAGCACTTCACAGGACTGATCCAGGGCGTCATTAAAGCCAAGTGCCAGGTTGTGGTGACTGGTCAGTGCCTTGGTTTGAATAAACTGGTCATCCCAGCTCACAAAACAGTCTGTGAACGTGCCACCGATATCTACTGCAATACGTCTCATTTTATCGTTCTCCGTTTATGCGCCAGCGCCATCTTCAATTGAGGATCCGGCCACGACCGAATCCGACACGCCGCGCCATTTTTCACGCAGAGAATCGATATCAAGTTCGAGATCATGCAGCGGGGCATGCCCCGGCACGGTGTACTCAACATCCATCATCACCCCGCAGTTGGGGCAATAAAATTCATAAATTACACACACCGCTGGATCAGGCGAGAAACAAAAGCGGTAGCGCTCGGGGTCCAACAGGGGCTCGTGCACCTCACGCGGGTTTCTGTCGTGAATGAGCAAAAAGCGCTTATAGTTTTCGCGGGCGGAACCCAATACATGATCGCAGCGATCACATTCCCACTGTTCATCGTCAAGGTCGACGCGCAAATATTCAGTAGCGAGAACTTTCATTATTTTTCTCCTTATCCAGCCAGTTCAGCCTGACCAATAACACTAAGCAAAATGTCGCGATTTTCAGTAAACCGGAAATGCCAGCCCTCGGGCACCGCACAGGTCCAGAAGGCCTCTTCAAGCACTGCGGGCCCCTCGGCCTGCGCTCCGGGCAGCTGCGCTTCCACATTGAACACCGGTACGCTCTGATGGCGTCCCGCCACCAGCAGAGACCGTTCGGCAGCCGATGTTGCAGTCTGGGGTTCAAGTTTGGCTTTTTCCGCAAGCTTGGCGTGATTAATGGATTTCACCGCGCGGACCCACAGCAACACCTCCTCCTCTGCAATCGCGCCGGGATCAATGTCGCCACTTGTGGTTAGCGAGAGCGCGACGCTGCTTGCGCCGACCGGCTCGTACCAGGCCTGCAACTCACACTCGGCTTCCTCGTAGCCTTCGGTGCGCATATCGCGGTAAACCCGCGCTTTAAGATTGGCAAATTCCGCCGCTACCGCCTCGGCATCACTGCCCTGCACGGTGGCCGAGGCGCTGTGGGCAATATCGCTGAAACCAATGCCGTGAGCACTGAACACGGCAGACAAACGCGGTATCAGTACCGAGGCGATACCTGCGCAGCGCGCCACTGTCGCAACTCCCATGGGCCCGCCGCCACCGAATGCCATCAATACCGTGTCATCAGTGATTTCGGTGTACTCGCGAATGCCGTCGGCAATTTTCCCCGCCCAGGCATCCAACATCTGTTGGCAGGCACTGAGCAGATCAATACCCAGCGGCTCGGCAACATGGGCCATAATGGCTGCCTCCGCCTTGTCCTGGCGCAGCGCCAGCTTCCCGCCAAAATAGGTTTTCGGATCCAGCAGCCCCATCACCAATAGCGCATCGGTGATCGTGGCCTGTTCGCCGCCCATACCAAAGCAGGCCGGGCCCGGTACGCCGCCCACAGATTCCGGCCCCACCTTAATTACCCCGGCCTCAGCGCGGATAATTGAGCCACCGCCCACACCGACACTGACAATTTCTGCCAGGGGGTCAGCACAGCGCACACCTTCGACCAGGCCCAGGCGGCTATCCAGAATCTGCTGATTCTCCACCAGACCGATATCCGTTGTGGTGCCACCCACATCGATAGTGATCACCCGTGAAAAGTTGTAGTACTCGCTGTAGGCCAGCGCACCTTCCGCACCGCCGCGGGGGCCCGAACTGTAGGTTTTCAGTGCAACCGTTTTCGCCACCCGCCCGGAATAACCGTCGTTGCGGTACACCAACAGCGGGTTTCTCATGCGAAATTGGGCCAGTTCGCCCTCGGTGTTGTAGAGGAAGCGCTCCATCGCCGGGTGCAGAAACGCATTGAACAGCGCCGTCCACAACCGGGTATTGGGATTGCTGTGGCGACACAGTGCACTGGAATACAGCACCGGCACTGAACCCAGCAAATGCCGAGGGTAGGCCCGCAACATCACCTTGCGCAGTGCCGATTCCTGCTCGGCAAACTCCGCTCCGGAATAGGCAACCACAATTCGGCTGGCACCGTTGGCTGACAAGTTATTTACGGCATCAGTCAGTGCCCGCTGCCCCGCTTCCCCACTCACATCGGCAGGCAGGATCGCCACCCGGCCATCGAGCAATCCGTCGAACAGCGCTTGTTGCTGTTCATCGTCGCAACACCAGGCCAGGTCGTCGGTATTGAGCAACAAGCCCAGCTGCGGCCCTTTTCTCTCCACCAGAGCATTAGTGCCCTGGGTGGTGGAATAGCGGATATGATCAGTTGACTGCAGAAGCGCCCGCAGGTCCTCCTTGCCGTAGATATCCTCAGAGACCTTCTTCAAGCCTTCGAAAAAGCATTTGCTCAGGTCGTAGGGGGTCGTAATAGTTTTAGTGTGATACGACGTTTCGCCATCAAGAACCCAGATGTCGGTCAAGGTCCCGCCGTTATCAATATTGATGAGTTTTCCCATACCAGTTCTCTTCTTATCGGTTTATGGAAGCATTTTGGTAAACTCGATCTCGTCGAACTACTACCCATACGAGCAGTTCTTCACACCACCCGCCAACGCTTCCGATGCGAGGCATTATGCGAATTGACGCAGATGGCGAGCACTACCCTTACGGGTAGATGAATGGGGGGGAGATTGGTGCAAGAATCTTGTCCTGAATGTTGCCGGGCCGACACGAAAAGAAAACACTGCCCGCGCTTCCTAACAATAACGACACAACGAGGTTCGTAATGATCTACCCGGAATCCGGCCGTTACTGGCGTTTCGACAACCGCCCCGAAGCCAATATCACCGCGGACACATTCAGCCTTCAGCAGCGCGGCATCAATGCCCCGGAGGAAGGACAGCTACTGGTACGCAATCTGATCGTTTCCATGGATGCGACCAACCGCCTGTGGCTCGGTGAGCGCGAAGAGCTCTATATGGAACCTATTCATCTGGGCGACAGCATGCGAGGGTTTGCGGTTTGTCAGGTCGTCGCATCAGGAAGCCGTCTTTATCAGCCTGGTCAACTGGTTTCCGCCCTGAGTGAATGGGCGGATTACTCAATTCTGGAAGCCCATCTGGTACAACCCTTTGCGGTGCCCGATGGCTTTGACCTGCCCATGGCGTTCGGCGTCATGTCCATCGCCGGCCCGACCGCCTATTACGGCATGCTGAATATTGGCCAACCCCGTCCGGGTGAAACCGTTGTCGTCACCGCCGCGTCGGGGGCAGTGGGCAGCCTGGCCGGACAGATCGCCAAAATGAATGGCTGTCGCGTTGTCGGCACGGCGGGAAGCGACGAAAAGTGCCAATGGCTGACCGAAACCCTGAAGTTCGACGCCGCGGTGAACTACAAAGATTCGGACTTTGAAAGCCAATTGGCCACCGCCTGTCCCCAGGGCATCGACGTCCAGTTTGAGAATGTTGGCGGCGCGGTACTGGATAGCTGCCTGAAACTGATGAACAATGGCGGCAGAGTGGTGATCTGCGGCCTGATCTCCATGTATAACTCGAACAGTAATGCCCCCGGGCCCTATATGTTCCACAACACCATTATGAAACGCCTGAAAATGGAGGGATTTGTGATACTCGACCACGCCAGTGAATTCCCTCGTATGCAACAATACCTTGGCAACTGGATTCGTGAAGGGAAGCTCAAATTTCGCCTGAATTGCCGGGACGGCCTCGAACAGGCCCCAGATGCGCTTTGTTCACTGTACACGGGTGAAAATAACGGTAAAGTAATGGTGCAGATCGCCGCGGCACAGTAAACCGCAGCGGCATAGACACTACATTACAATAATGAATAACCGAGTTGTCATGTCATCGGAAAGCAGCGACGGCGCGAGCGCCGTCTATCAACACAAGTTTCAGGCACTCAGTGGCGGCAGAAAACTGGTCGACCGCCGTAAACTGATCAACCGCATTCAGAGCAACCCTGGCATTCCCTGTTTTCTGATTCAGGCTCCAGCAGGGCACGGTAAGTCTGTGCTTCTGCAACAGCTTCAGGCCGACAGCCGGTCGCGGGGCATTCAGACTGCCTGTATGAAGCTTGACGAAGCTGACAACGACATCACTCGCCTGATGACACACCTCGATTATATGCTGTCGATGGTCGAGGACGTTGCCCACTGCCCCAGCCGACATACCGACGCAGTAAAGTCGCTACCGAATAGTCTCGCCGACCAGGTTATTAATCGTCTGCTGGAAATCGACGCGGAAGTTCATCTGTTTTTCGATGATTTTCAAGCGATCGACGAAGCCGAAGTGGAAACCTTGTTCCGCAACATCATCACCAAGCTTCCCCAAAAGGTGACGCTGTTTATTGGCTCCAGGGCATTGCCAAAAATCGGCATACCGGAGTTGCAGGTTAACCAGCTTATCGAATTGCTGCGCTACGATGATTTGAAATTCTCGCTGGATGAAGCGCGACAATTCTTTGCCATCGAGGACCACCTGCAACTAAATGACGACGAGCTACTGACCATTTACAGCCGTTCTGAAGGATGGCCCGCCGCCCTGCAGCTGTTTCGCCTGACCTTGGCGCGCAAGCCAGTCAAGGAGTCGCTGAATAATCTGGAATCCTACACCCCCTTCCAGATTACCGAATACCTCGCCAGCAATGTACTCGCCCAGCAGCACCCGCGGATTCAGGTCTTTTTGCTCAGTTGCGCCCTTCTCTCGCGACTCAATGCTTCTCTCTGTCAGCATATAACCGGCCGCAGTGACGCGCAGGACATTCTTCTGCTGCTCGAACAACAAGGCCTGTTTCTAAACAATATCGACCATGAACACTGCTGGTTTCAATTTCACGGTCTGTTTGCCCAATACCTTCGCGAAGTGATGCGCAAACGCTCGGTAACCAAATACCGGGCGATACACGACCAGGCCGCGCACTGGTATATGGATCAGGGGATGCACGAAGAAGCGCTCAGTCACGCCCTGGAAGCCGAAAATTTCGAGCTCGCTACCTACGCCATGGACATTTGGGCGGGGGACCAGATTACCAATGCCTGCCTCCACAGTGTCGAACGCTGGGCGGCGAGGATTCCCTTTGAATACATCAGCAAGCGCCCCCGTCTCGCGGTCAAGATCACCTGGGCGCTGACCTTTCTGCGCCGCCGCAGCAAAGTACTCCCGTATCTGGATTTGCTGCGCACGCTGGACGAGGAAAATCTCGACCCGCAGTTTCGCGTCGAGCGCCAAATCACTATGGCAGTAGTTGAAATGGCCCTGGATCACCTGGATAACTGCTTTGCCAATATCGACCCCATCGATACTGACAATCAGGACGCCACAGGTTTCTGGGCGTTTGAACTGGGTGCCGCAGCCAACATCAAAGCGTTCAGAAATATCGCCGACGGCAACTACCCCGCTGCGCGCTACCATATTGCCCTGGGCCGAAACCTCAGCCACGAGGGCGAGGCGATTTTTTCCGCAGGCTACAACACTGGCCTCACCATCATCAGCTGCTACCTGCAAGGAAGGGTAGAAGAGGCCGCGCAGCGCAGCATGACTGCACTCAAAACCAAAGGCCTGGATATTGAAGATTCCTATGCCGCAGTAGCAACCGTTTGCTGTACGCTCTACCCCCTCTATGAACGGGACGAAGCCGACACGGCTATTAGAGTTTTTCAACAGTACCGCAGAGAAATTGATACCGGCTTGTTGCTCGATTTTGTCGCCGCCGCCTATCTGCCGATGATTCGCCTGTACGACGCCCGGGGCGATCTCGCTGAAGCGGAAAAGTTATTGGAATCTCTGGAAGACATTGGCATAACCGCAAACTGGCAACGCCTAACCCAGCTCTGTCAGTGGGAAAACGTTCGCCGGGGATTATTTCGTGGCGAACTGCAAAATGCGGCAGCAATCGCCGCCGCGATACCAAAACCCGAAGCACCGAATCCTTCAGGAAAAACCTACCTGCCCTTCGCCGATGCCATTGAGGACCCCGAGCTGAGCGAGATTCGACTGCGGGTATACTGCGAACCCAGCGAGGCACTGTTATCCGTTATGCAAACGGCAATTCTCGATGCCCAGGACCACAACCGCCTTCCCAGAGAGCTGAAGCTGCGTCTGCTCAGCGCACTGCTAAAATCCAAACTAAAAATGACCGAGCAAGCCGAACAGGAACTCAAGCTCGCCTTGACCATGGCGGCGGAATACGGCTTTGTCAGATCGATTCTTGACGAAGGCCCGGAAGTGCTCGCCCTGATTCAATCCAGAAACAGCGACCTGTGGCCCACCAATCTCAGCCGCCATATCAATAAATTACTCAGCCATGCGGCCCAGAAGGACAAGCTTGAGGGACGCGCGGAAACCGCAGAACTTACCGAGTCGTTAACTTCCAGAGAAATGCAGATGCTGTCACTGCTCGCCAAGGGGCAGACCAACAAAGATATTGCCCGCCACTTGTTTGTCTCTGAAAATACCGTGAAATTTCATCTCAAAAATATTTTTCAGAAGCTCAACGTCAAAACCCGGACCCAGGCCATCAGCGCCGCTATCGCACTGGGACTGGTTTAGACAAGCCAGGAAAGAGGCTAGCGCGGCGTGAGCCAGAACCACCATACAATAAATGCGATCAACAACAACCCGGCAAGATTAATTGCAACCATGCCCTGTCTCCTCAGTGTTCGGCGGCTTTAAACAGACGCAGACGATTTGCGTTTGTCACAACGGTCAACGACGAAAATGCCATGGCCGCACCGGCAATAATTGGACTGAGCAAGACGCCGACAAAGGGATACAGCACACCAGCAGCCACAGGCACGCCGGCAATATTGTAGATAAACGCACCAAACAGATTTTGACGAATATTGCGCAACGTTGCCCGACTGATTGCGATGGCATCGGCAATGCCGTGCAGGGAGCCGCGGATCAGGGTGATATCTGCGCTTTCTATCGCGACATCGGTTCCAGTACCGATGGCAAAACCCACATTTGCGCGGGCCAGCGCCGGGGCATCGTTAATCCCGTCTCCGGTCATACCAACCACCTCACCGCGCTCCTGCAGGGCCTGCACATGTTGCGCCTTCTGTTCGGGTAATACTTCCGCTTCAAACTCTGTTATTCCCACCGCCGCAGCTACCGCCGCCGCGGTGGCCGGGTTATCCCCAGTCAGCATCACTACGCGAATTCCGTTATTTTGCAAACGCCGAATCGCTGCAATTGAATCGGATTTAACCGGATCGGCTACGGCAATGATTGCAGCAAGTTTGTCATCGACTGCAAAGTACATAGGCGTCTTCGCTTCGGCAGCCAGAGCAGCGACTTTTCCGGCCTGCTCGGCTATCGCAACACCCCGCGACAGCATCAGTTTTTCATTGCCCAACAGCAGCGCCCTGCCCTCAGCGTTGGCCTCAACGCCCTGACCGACAATCGCCTGAAAGCTCTGGGTGGGCATCGACTCACCGCCGCGCTGTGTGAAAGCCTCAGTGATGGCAAGGGCCAGGG
>JBFEVY010000351.1:0-3506 GCA_041546665.1 Spongiibacteraceae bacterium
GTAGCGCGGATCGTGAAGAAGAGCAGGTAGATATTCCTCCCAGCGAAAGCCCGCCCCCCGAGCGAAGCGTCCGTGCAGATTTCGAACATGAACTCTTGATTCAGGAAGTCATCGACGAGCTTCTGCCCACGCTGGAGGCCCGGCTGAGGGAACGCCTGCTCAAAATTGACAGTGCTCTGCTGGAGCAATGGCACCGCGAACGCTCAGACCCGCCAGACTAAAGACCGGCCAACAGCAGTACACTGGCGGGGATTAGCCACCCACAGCCTTTGCCCTGACTTACCAAAACTCAGTATACTTAGCGCCTTTTTCTTTCGCATTGTGGGCTCGCCCCCGCCGCCCGGCCATCAACACCGCCGCCAGGGCGCTGCGAATTACGTATTGGCACCGTTTCGGCTTTCTATAGAGAAGCCCATTCCAAGAGACATTATGGAA
The DNA here is from genome assembly GCA_041546665.1 of Spongiibacteraceae bacterium. Classification (GTDB taxonomy): domain Bacteria; phylum Pseudomonadota; class Gammaproteobacteria; order Pseudomonadales; family Spongiibacteraceae; genus Spongiibacter. The sequence continues at coordinate 436 of JBFEVY010000351.1, forward strand.
AAGACATTTCAACCAAGCGACATCGAAACCAAGTGGTATCAGAACTGGGAGGCCCGCGGCTATTTTTCCCCGTCCGGCACCGGCCCATCCTACAGCATCATGATTCCGCCACCGAATGTCACCGGTAGCCTGCACATGGGCCACGCGTTCCAGGACGCCATTATGGACGCCCTGATCCGCTATCAGCGCATGCGCGGCAGCAATACCCTGTGGCAGGTTGGTACCGACCACGCGGGTATCGCGACTCAAATGGTTGTAGAGCGCAAACTGGCTGCGGAAACCGGACAGACCCGCCACGACCTCGGCCGCGACGCATTTATCGATAAAGTCTGGGAATGGAAGGGTGAATCCGGCGACACCATCACCCGCCAGCTTCGCCGTCTTGGCGCATCCGTCGACTGGGACCACGAGCGCTTCACCATGGACGAGGGCTTTTACAAAGCCGTCCAGGAAGTCTTCGTTCGCCTTTATGACGACAAGCTGATCTATCGCGGCAAGCGTCTGGTCAACTGGGACCCGAAACTGCACACCGCCATCTCCGACCTCGAGGTCGAGAACAAGGATGAAAAGGGGTTTATGTGGCATTTCCGCTACCCCCTGGCCGACGGCGCGAAAACCGCCGACGGAGCAGACTACCTGGTGGTGGCGACAACCCGCCCCGAGACGATGCTGGGGGATACCGCCGTTGCCGTGAACCCGGCCGATGAACGCTACCAGTCGTTGATTGGCAAGTTCGTCACCCTGCCGCTGGTCAATCGCCGCATCCCCGTTATTGCCGACGATTATGTCGATCGGGAATTTGGTACCGGCTGCGTAAAGATCACCCCTGCCCACGATTTCAACGACTACGCCGTTGGCCAGCGCCACAAGCTGCCAATGATCAATGTGCTCGACAAAGACGCCGCTATCCGCACCGAGGCGGAAGTCTTTAACAGTGACAGCAGTGTAAACACCGAACTCGACGCCACACTACCGGAGGCCTATTCCGGCCTGGATCGCTACGAAGCCCGCGACCTGATCGTGGAAGCCTTCCGGGAGATGGAACTGCTGGAAAAAATCGACGACCACGCCTTGAAGGTGCCCCGCGGCGACCGCTCCGGCCTGGTTATTGAGCCCATGCTGACAGACCAGTGGTTTGTTGCGACCCAGGCCCTGGCCAAGCCGGCGATTGAAGCCGTCGAAGACGGCCGCATCCAGTTTGTGCCCAAGCAGTATGAAAACATGTATTTCAGCTGGATGCGGGATATTCAGGACTGGTGTATTTCACGTCAGCTCTGGTGGGGACACCGGGTTCCCGCCTGGTACGACAACGATGGCAACATCTACGTCGCCCGCAACGAAGAAGAAGTGCGCAGCAAATACCAACTCAATGCCGACCTCGCCTTAAAACAAGATGATGATGTCCTGGACACCTGGTTCAGCTCGGCGCTCTGGACATTCGGCACCCTCGGCTGGCCGGAAGCCACCGAACGCCTGAAAACCTTCCACCCCACCGATGTACTGGTCACCGGCTTTGACATCATTTTCTTCTGGGTGGCGCGCATGATCATGATGACCATGCACTTTATGAAGGACGACGACGGCCAGCCCCAGGTTCCCTTCAAAACCGTTTACGTTACCGGCCTGATCCGCGACGAGCAGGGCCAGAAAATGTCCAAGTCCAAGGGCAATGTCCTCGACCCCCTGGACATGATTGACGGCATCGACCTCGACAGCCTGCTCGAAAAACGCACCGGCAATATGATGCAGCCGCAACTTGCGGAGAAAATTGCCAAGGCCACCCGTAAAGCCTTCCCCGAAGGCATTGGCGCCCACGGCACCGACGCCCTGCGCTTCACCCTGTACTCGCTGGCCTCTACCGGCCGCGACATTAACTGGGACATGAAACGCCTGGAAGGCTATCGCAATTTCTGCAACAAAATCTGGAATGCCGCCCGCTACGTGATGATGAACACCGAGGGCGAGGATTGCGGCGTTAACGGTGAAGAGGTCGAACTCAGCCTGGCAGATCGCTGGATTATCTCGCGCCTGCAGCAAACCGAAACCGCCGTCGCAGAGGCCATGGCAAACTTCCGTCTGGACCACGCCTCTCACATCATTTACGAATTCATCTGGAATGAGTATTGCGACTGGTACCTGGAGTTTTCCAAACCTGTTCTCTGGGACGACAATGCCTCCCCCGAGGCAAAACGCGGCACCCGGCGCACCCTGATTCGGGTACTTGAGGCAACACTCCGCCTGGCTCATCCGTTTATGCCGTTCATCACCGAAGAGATATGGCAGCGGGTTGCACCGGTTGCCGGTGTGGATAGCGCCGACACCAGCATCATGCTTCAGCCCTACCCCAGTGCAGAGGGCGAAAAGCTGGACGATGCCGCCATTCAGGACGCCGAATGGCTCAAGGCTGTCATTATTGCTATCCGCAATATTCGCGGTGAAATGAACGTTCCGCCCAGCAAGGCCCTGCCGCTGATTTTGAAAAACACCAGCGCCCAGGATCAACAACGCTGCGCGGAGAACCGCCAGTTCCTGATCAAGCTGGCAAAACTGGAAAATATCGACATTCTGGCCACAGACCAGGCCGCCCCTCCCGCCGCTACCCAGCTTGTTGGCGAAATGGAAGTGCTGGTACCGCTGGCCGGATTGATCGACAAAAATGCCGAACTGGCCCGACTGGAAAAAGAAATCCAAAAACTCGACAAAGACATTCAGCGCCTGGCGGGCAAACTGGGCAATGCCAAGTTTGTCAGCAACGCCCCCGCGGATGTTGTTGAGAAAGAAAAGGAAAAGCTTGCCAGCCAGGAAAACGCTCGCCGCATTCTCAGTGAGCAACTTCGCAGTATCGAGGCATTGTAACCCGAGGGAGATACCGGGCTGACCCTCCGGCAATCCGGTATCTCCTTTCTCCCCCCCAGACCTTGCGCTGAGCGCCCCGGCCCAGCAAACCGGCCTCGCCCCTATGTCACAAGCTGTGACGGACGTCATATCATCTACCGGAAAATTCGCAATTTCCCGTACAGAATTACGCTAAAACCGTAGACATAGCGCCATCACGAGTTATAGTAATCGGA
>JBFEVY010000381.1:0-3046 GCA_041546665.1 Spongiibacteraceae bacterium
GATGCGGAAACCTATAAGGAGCTGGACGCGCCGCTCGGTATTCGCCAGGCCTATAAGGATCAGGAGAAGAACAAGGATTTTCGTTACTTTGGACAGAAGTCTTACGACGAGGACATTTCGGTCTATGCCACCTGGAATGACCACGACTACGGTGAAGCCAACGGTGGAGGCGATTACGCCTATAAGGTGGAATCACGGGAGTACTTCGCAGATTTCTTCGGCCTGAACGCCGGGGATCTGGGCGACGGCCTCAACGGCACCTTTTTGAATGTCGACGTCGAGACTCCCGATGCCGGGGTATACCACGTGAAATACCTCGACATTGCCGGGCTGACCATTCAGCTGATTTTGCTAGACACACGCAGTTTCCGCAGCCCACTTACCGCCAGCGCAGAAGGCGGCGTGTGCCCCTGGGCACCCAACACCGGCAGCGAAGCGACACTACTGGGCGATGCACAGTGGAAGTGGCTGGAGGCGGAGCTTGGAGAAGAGGCGGATATGCGCATTATCGCCAGTAGCATTCAGGTACTGCCCACCGAGCACTGCTTTGAAAAGTGGGCCAATTTTCCCGCCGAGCGACAGCGCCTGCTGGAGCTGATCAAAACCGGCGCGCGGGGCGGTGTGATACTGCTGAGCGGCGACCGCCAACTGGCTGAAATCTCCCGCCTCGACAACGCTGTGGGTTACCCCCTGTACGAGGTGACCGCGAGCGGTTTGAATTCAGCGGTAGGAAAAAGCAGCGCTTTGAGCGCAGAGGTAAACGCGCTGCGCACCACTGAAAGCAATGTGGTGGCGGATAATTTCGGGATGATCAAACTGCACCGGAAAGAAGACACCACCCCGGTGGTGCAACTACAAATTCGAGACCTCACTGGCGCTGTGCTGAAGGAGGAGACGTTTGAACTTGGCGATCTGTACTCCGCCGAAGCCAAAGCGGCCCCTAGAAAGAAAAAGAGCGTATTCAGTCGTTTTCTTGAGTGACGTAGGGTGTCGGGTCGGCAACGCCGGCTTCGACAAAGCCCTGGTGGCGAAGGTAGCAACTGTCGCAGTGACCGCAGGCCCGGCCCTGCTCATCAGCCTGATAGCAGGAAACGGTAAGCCCGTAGTCTACGCCCAGGCTGGTGCCTAACTGAATAATCTCGGCCTTGGACAAATCAATTAAGGGGCTGTGAATCTTGAGGGCATGACCTTCAACCCCGGCCTTGGTGGCCAGATTGGCGAGGGTTTCAAAGGCCGCAATAAAGTCGGGCCGACAATCCGGATAGCCGGAGTAGTCCACCGCGTTTACGCCAATAAAAATATCACTGGCATCGAGCACTTCCGCCCAACCCAGCGCAATGGACAAAAATACGGTATTGCGCGCAGGCACATAGGTGACGGGAATACCCTCACCACCAGCGTCAGGCACGTCGATATTGGCATCAGTCAGCGCCGAACCGCCAATACTGCGCAGATTGAGCTCGATGACTTTGAATTCTTTGGCACCCCCTGCATCTGCAACACGCTGCGCGGCTTGCAGTTCCGCCCGGTGACGCTGGCCGTAATCGAAGGCCAGGGCATAACATTCGTAGCCTGCGGCGCGGGCCTGGGCCAACACGGTGGCGCTGTCCAAGCCGCCCGATACCAGGATTACCGCTTTTTTGGGGTGTTGATCTGCCAAACCTTTACTCTCTTGTTCGTTGCGCGTGTTCAGTGGCCCGCTGCGTCCTGCCAGAGCAGCTTGTGCAACTGCAGCTGGAAGCGAACCGGTAGATTGTCTTCCACAATCCAGTTAGCCAGGTCGGTGGCGTCCAACTGGCCAAAACTCGGGGAAAACAGTACGTCCCCCGCTTTGTCGGCAAGCTGGTACTGGTCAAGCTGCATACGCGCCCAGTCGTAATCGCGGCGGCTGCACAGCACAAACTTCACCTGATCCCGCTCGCTGAGCAGGGGAATATTTTCCATCAGGTTGCGTTGCAGTTCGCCGGAGTCTGGAGTTTTCAGGTCCATCACCCGGGAGACCCGCTCATCTACGCCCTCCAGTGGCAGCGCGCCGCTGGTTTCCAGCGAGACCAGATAACCTGCATCGCAAAGGGCTGTGAGCAGCGGCAAACATGCCGGTTGTGCCAGCGGTTCTCCGCCAGTCACGCAGACATATTTCGCCTTATAGGACGCCACTTTGTCCAGAACCTCTTCCTGGGACCAGCGCTCACCGCCGTGAAAAGCATATTCGGTATCACAGTAATTGCAGCGCAGCGGGCAGCCGGTCAGGCGTACAAACACGGTGGGCAAACCGATACTGCGGCTTTCGCCCTGAAGCGAATAGAAGATTTCTGTGATGCGAAGACTGGTTTTCATGGGCCTGACTATAAAAAGCAACGGCGGCAGCTACCCGAGGTAAGCTGCCGCCGTCGGATAGCGGGGACTAAACTCAGAAGTTCTTGCGCAAGAACTCCCGGGACTTTTTCACCGCGGAATTACCGGTATTGCCGTAGCGATCAATCACATGGGTCAGCATTTCCTCTGCCCGCTGCTTGTCACCCTGCAGATAATACACCGTCGCCAGTTTATACATGGCTGCGGGTACTTTGCGGTTTTCAGGGTATTCGCTAAGCAAGTGCTGGAAAGACTGTGTTGCCGCCTCGAGATTTTGCGGATCAACGGCGACATACAGCTCACCCAGCCAGTACCACGCATTGGGGGTATAAGTTTCCTGTGGGTACTGTTGAACGTATTTGGTAAAGGCCTCAATAGCCTTTTGGTATTCGCGAGAACCCACCAAGGAGTAGGCCCGAGCGTAATCACTTGATGCATTGCCACTGCCTGGGTTAACCGTGCTGGCGGTTGCCGCTACAGGTGCCACAGCTGCAGTGCCGCCGACTGTCGTTGGCTGAGTGTCTTCAGCGTCAGACTGGGCATTGATAGCCTCACCGGTCGCAGCACCCGCCTCGGGGTCAGCCAATCCGGCCCGGCTAATCGAACTCAGTCGCCGGTCGATATCAATGTACCGATCCAGCGACTGTTGTTTGAGCAGGCGAATCTGATTCTCCTGCTCTTCAACGGTACC
>JBFEVY010000434.1:0-1485 GCA_041546665.1 Spongiibacteraceae bacterium
AAATCCCCGGCGTGGAGCACGTCTATTCGAGTTCAATGGCAGGCCAAGCCGCCGTCACCCTACGTTTCTACGTCGGGGAAGACAGAGAAAAGTCCATTCTCAACACCTACAACAAAATCTACGCCAACCAGAACAAGGTGCCCCGGGTGGTACAAGACTGGTTGATACGCCCAATTGAAGTTGACGATGTACCGATCATGGTACTGGCATTGTGGAGCGACACGCCCGGCCGCTACAGCGACTTCGCGCTACGTCGCCTGGCCGAAGATATCTCCACACAGTTGCAAAGCATCCCTCAAACCAGCGAGGTCAATGTAGTTGGCGGCCGCCCGCGCCAGGTACAAATCCTTCTGGAACCGGAAAGCATGGCCGCCCACCGCACCACCGTAGCGGATATTATCGGCGCGCTGCAGATATCAAATAGCTTGGTCAATATCGACCAGTGGACCTTCAATAATTCATCAATCGTATTGGAGGCCGGGGACCGTTTCCGCTCTGCGGAAGAACTCGCCAATATGGTGGTCAACGTTATCGATGGCGTGCCCATTACGCTGCGCGAACTGGCAAAAATCGTCGACGGCCCCGGCGAAGCCACCGCCTACACCTGGATCGACTTCGCACCGGGACACCCAGCCTTCCACTCCGGCAACGACGGCTACCCCTCGGTCAGCATCAGTGTTGCCAAACAGCGGGGCAGCAACGCTGTTCGGGTAGCCAACGACGTTCACGCCATGATGACCCGCCTGGAGAAGGAAATTTTTCCGCCGGAAATTCACTACGAGGTTATTCGCGACTATGGCGAAACCGCCAACCAGAAGGTGAACGACCTCACCAGCAGTCTGGCATTTGCAGTATTAACGGTGGTGATTTTTATCGGTGTTTTTCTCGGCTGGCGGCCCGCGATTGTCGTCGGCCTCGCGGTTCCGGTGTGCTACGGTGTCACCCTCGCCCTGGATATGGCGCTGGGCTATACCATCAACCGCGTCACCCTGTTTGCGCTGATTTTATCCCTCGGTCTACTGGTCGACGACCCCATTACCGGGGTCGACAATATTTCCCGTTTTATGAAAAACGGCAAAGGTGATATTCGGGACCGCACCGTTGCCGCCATGGCGGAAATTCGCGGTCCGCTGCTGATGTCCACCATCACCATTGTGCTGGCGTTCATCCCCCTGGCCTTTATTACCGGGATGATGGGGCCCTATATGGCGCCGATGTCCTTTAACGTGCCGGTCAGTGTGATGACCAGCACCCTGGTCGCATTCCTGGTAACGCCCTGGCTAACCTGCCTGTTACTCAAGCCCACCAGCGACAGCCCCGCAGAGCAAGTCCAGAGTACGGAGCTATCTGGCATTTACCGTAGGATACTGTCGCCACTGCTGGACGACCGCGGCAAAGCCAAGACGATGCTGTGGCTGGTACTGGTGCTTTTCATCGCCGCCTGCATTCTTCCGACACTGCGCCTGGTGCCGCTAAAACTCCTGC
>JBFEVY010000336.1:0-3756 GCA_041546665.1 Spongiibacteraceae bacterium
CATTCTTAACAAGATAAAGAACTCCGACAGCGACACGCCAAACCCCAAATCCTAAGCTCGGCATTGCCGCCTTAGGCGTCGGCGGGCACATCGAAACCCCAATAGGCCTTATTGCCGAGAGTCGACGGGTACAGCCTTAGTGCCATCCATTTCCGGGTGGCAAGCCGTCACCTCAGCGTAGCAGGCCTGGATTTTAGGCAGATCAGCCTCATAGTCTCCGCTTGGGAAGAACGCCGGCCCGAACCCCACTTCGCGGCGCCGGTAATCCAGATACACCGGTACTATCGCAACCCCTGCACCGTGGGCAATGTGATAGAAGCCGCCCTTCCACTTTTCCACTCGGCGGCGGGTTCCCTCCGGGGTGATGATCAATACCATCTCATTGGTTTTCTCAAACTGCGACACCATCTCACCAACAAAATTGTGGCTGCTTGAGCGCTCCACCGCGACTCCACCCAGCCAGCGCAGCAAACTGCCCAACGGCCCGACAAACAGAGTGTGCTTGATCATAAACCGCGCCTGACGCTGCAACGCCGCGCCAAGCCCCACCATCAACATAAAATCCCAATTGCTGGTATGCGGCGCAGCGATCAACACATATTTTTGCTGCTCGGGAAGGTCAGTTGAAAACCGCCAGCCGCGCAGGCGAAACCCGCCTTGTACGGCCATTTTTAAAGTTTGCAATATCCGGGGGTAACTGCAAATTGTCTTACGCTGAAAAATATCAGCCACTGCTGAAGTCGATGTCATCGCTCGTAAACCACAAAGACGTTTTATTGTTTCATCTGGACGGTGTTTGCCCCCGTTTGCGGGCGCCGGTAATCCTGTAGGTGGGATAGTACGCCTGCCCGCCACAAGACTCAATTGAGCAGCCCTTGCGCTTGCCGCCGCCGGCGACGTCACGCTATGCTTGCAGTGCGAAAATTACAGAATAAATAATGGGGAATACCACTTGCCTGAAAAGCGTTCACGTCACCGTCGTCTTCGTGACAAGACTCTGCCATATTTTTTCCTGACTTTCGCCCTGCATCTCGCCGGCACGGCATCCGGTGAAGAAGCGGTGGAAATTCGCCAACTGCTGGACAATCCTGCTGACTTATCCACCGACTATATTTTACCCGAGACACTTTTTTATGTCGGCGGCGGACTCTACGCCGACGACCGCGAAGACCTTCTTGATGACGTTTTTCAGGTGACCCGGGAAGCTGATGCACTGGACGCCAAAAGCCGAGGTCTTTTGCTGATCCCGGGAGACGAAGCTGAACTTGTCGACGCCATGCAGGAAATTGATGGCAATCGCAGCAGCCTTCGGGCGGGAGGCGGCATTGTGCTGGCTTACGAAGGCGAAAGCCAAATCGCCTGGGTTTTCAGCAGCCAATTTAATGCAACCGGTCGCTTCTACTACGACGAAGGCGACGAACAGCGCCTGCGCTACGCTACCATCACTGGCTTGTTTCGCCCCCTGGAGCTGCAATCGCATATGCGGGTTTCCGCAATTTGGCAAAGTTATATTGGCTTGAACTACCGATTTAAATTGTCGGCATTCCCCAACACCGAGTTCGGCGTAACCCCAAAATTGCAGAATATCAGCCTTGTTGAACGTCGGATTAACCAGTCCGACTATGTTGAAAACGAGGTTTTCCGCTTTAACCGGGACATCAACCATCGCGTACAACTCAATGCCGACCTCGGCCTGCGCCATCAACTCGGCGCACTGGGGCTGCAGCTGGTGTATACCGACGTTTATAACGAAGAATATGAGGGCGTTGATGGCACCCGCTATCGACAACGCGGCCAACTGAGTGCTGGCCTGGACTATCGCAAGACCCGAGGCGAGGTTTCACTGCGCGCGGAACTAACCCCCAGCGGCCGGTTCGGCGAGGAAATGCCCCGTCGCGATATCGCTTTGAATGGCAGGCTCAAAATCGCCCAGCGTTTCGATCTCACCGCCGGCTACACTGTGGTGGAAGACCATTTCGAGCGCAACTTCGCCAGTCTGGGATTTCGCTACAGCCTTGGCCTGTTAAGACTGGATGTCAGCGGCCAGGCCTCAGGCACCCGCGAGCTGGGCTTTCAATTGGGCGCCCAGCTCCCTTTGTAAGCAAATTATTCCCCCGCCAAATCCCGTTTAGCGGGGATATGACTCATGGCGTGTTCTGTCAGTGCCGTAATCGTGAGCGAGGGGTTCACGCCAAGGTTCGCACCTAGGGCCGCACCGTCACAGACATACAGATTCTCATAACCAAACACCCGGTTGCGGCTGTCTATAACACCCTCTTCCGCGTTGCGCCCCATTGCCGCGCCGCCCATGCAGTGAGCCGTCGTAGGGATATTAAACAGAATCTCGGTAATCAAGCTGCCGGCCATGCCACCCAACTTCCGCGCCATATTTAAGGCGAACTCGTTGGCCTGGGGGATAAACGTCGGGATTGGCGGCCCGTAACTCACCAGCTTTTTACTAAAAGGCCAGTACCAGCGGCGCTGGTAGCGCATATCGATATGCCCTTCCAACGTCTGCATACAAAGGAAGATCACCGTCTGTTTGGCCATACCGTAGGGCACCAGCATTTTTACAGCCCGAACAGGATTCTTGACGAACAGCATCAACAGCGTGCGCAGCCAGGTCAGGGTTCGGGTCCAGTCGGGCCGTCCCCGGGTCAACGCGGTGACCAGCAAGCCCATCGCATCAGATCCCCGCGGATAGCGGGTCGCTTCAATATGCGTGTACTCGTCGAGATAAAAGCCCGAGCCAATAGCAACGCCGCGGTCCATTTCCGGGTCACCGGGAAGCCGAACCCCAATCAGCGATTCCGCGTTGGTCCGCACCCGGCGTCCCAATTGGTCAGAGATTTTTGGCAGCGAGCCCTTGTCACGCAATTTGAACAACAACTTCTGGCTACCCAGGGATGACGCCGATACCACCACCGACCGCACCCGCCATTTGCGGCGCCGCATCAAGCCCGGTACCTGCCGGGTGGACTGGGTATACACCTCATAGCCTTCGGCCCCATCGGCACCGCCAATGGGTCGAATGTCGACCACTTTGGTTTCGGCAAATACCTGAGCACCCGAGCGTTCTGCCAGGTACAAGTAGTTTTTATCCAAAGTATTCTTGGCGTTGTAGCGACAGCCGACCATACACCCGCCGCAGCCGATGCAGCTGTTGCGCGCCGGCCCGCGCCCATCAAAATAGGGGTCTTCGTAGCGTTTTCCCGTGGGCTCGCCCTCATCACCGAAGAATACCCCAACCTGGGCACGGTAGTAGGTGTCGCCCCGCCCGCACTCTTCCGCCGCGTCTTTCAATATTTCATCAGCGGGGCCAATAATCCGGTTCTCAGTTACCCCGAGCATTTCCCGCGCGGTTTCAAAGTGTGCGGGCATGACAGATTCCCAATCTTCCAGCCCGGCCCAGCTACCCTCGCGCCAGACTGAATTTTTGGGCACCAGCAAGGTATTGGCGTAGGTGATCGAGCCGCCACCCACCGCATTACCGTGCAATACCATCACATGGCGAAACCAGCTGATGCGAAAGAACCCCCGCCAGCCGAGCAAGGGATTCCAAAGCCAGTTTTTGATATGCCAGGTATTTTTGGGAAGATTATCTGGGTCCCAACGGCGCCCCGATTCAATGACCGCAACCGAGTAGCCTTTTTCTGTCAGGCGATGAGCGGATACTGAACCACCAAATCCGGACCCCACTACCAGATAGTCGAAATCGTATTTCAACGTTTTGTCTCCCAGCATAGTAATATGACA
>JBFEVY010000288.1:0-4720 GCA_041546665.1 Spongiibacteraceae bacterium
GCGGTGTGGGGAACAATATTCAACTCGAACACTGCCCCGGCCACCTGGTTGACGGTCAAACTCACGCCATCCACACAGATCGAACCCTTGGCCGCAATATAACGCTGCAGGTTCGCCGGCGCTTCAATACGCAGGCGCAGCGAACGGGCATCGCGCCGAACTTCCAGCACCTGCCCAACTCCGTCGACGTGGCCGCTGACGATATGGCCGTCAAAGCGACCATTGGCCGCCATCGCCCGCTCCAGATTGACCCGTTGGCCGACCTGCGCGGAAGCAAAGCCACTGTGAGCCAGGGTTTCCCGGGACACATCCGCCCAGAAGCCATCACCGGGTAAGTCCACCACTGTCAGGCACACGCCGTTGGTGGCAATGCTGTCGCCGAGTTTTACCTGCTCAAAAGGCAGGCCCGCACTGCGGATATACAAGCGCATATCACCACCGCGTGCCTGAAGGGCGGCAATCTCGCCCAGTGCCTCAATAATGCCGGTAAACATCTGTTCTATCTAACTCTCACTCTGCGCGGTCGCCGCAACGGCCGCAGGGGTGCAATGAATCCGCCAATCGGAACCCACCGCACGAATATCAACAATTTCAAGCGCTTGCTTCTCAGCCATCTCGCGCATCGGCCACACCGCCAGCGGCCGCGCCGCACTGCCGAGTACACAGGGCGCCATGTACACATACCAGTCATCAACCAGACCAGCCCGCAGTACGCTGCCCGCGACCTGAGCGCCGGCTTCGACCAAAATTTCGTTGCAACCCCGCTCGGACAGGGCATCAACCACCCACGCCACATCGAGGCCATCGTGGCGGCTCTCTGCGTCAAGAAAGGCCAGCTCTACAACCGCCGCCTGTTGCAGCGCTTCGCGCCGAGCCGGCTCGGTATTTGCCGTGACAATCAACACCGGACCGCCCTCTTGCAGCAGTTTTGCGGTCGGCGGAAGGCGCAGCTGGGTATCCAACACCACCCGCAGTGGCTGCCGCCACAGCTCGCCCTTAAATTCCTCTGCGATGCTTTCCGGCCGCACCGTCAGCGCAGCGTCATCACGCAGCACAGTTTCCACACCGGTGAGTATTGCGCAACTGCGCGCCCTCAGGCGCTGTACGTCGGCCCGAGCCTGCGGCCCGGTAATCCATTGGCTCTCGCCTGAGGCCATGGCCGTGCGACCATCCAGGCTCATCGCAGACTTGAGGGTCAGCCAGGGGCGCCCCCCTTCCATACGACGAATAAAGCCGGGGTTCAGTTTGCGGGCTTCCGCCTCCAGCACACCACAGACCACTTCAATACCGGCGGTCTCCAGACGCGCCAACCCGCCTCCAGCCACCAGGGGATTAGGGTCGCGCATTGCCACAACTACCCTCGCCACACCGGCGTTGACCAGGGCCTCGGCACAGGGCGGGGTGCGACCGTGATGACTGCAGGGCTCCAGAGTGACATAGGCCGTCGCCCCCGCCGCATTTCCACCGATCTGTTGCAACGCCGCCAGCGCGTTGACTTCGGCGTGGCCTTCACCCGCGCGAATATGCCAGCCCTCGGCCAGTAATTCGCCATCGCGGACAATCACACATCCCACCCGAGGGTTGGGGCTGGTGCTATACAGGCCTCGCCACGCGAGTTCGATAGCGCGCGCCATCCACGACAGATCATCCTGCGGGTGCATTGTTAAGCCGCCGGCTCGTTACTACCCGCGTTTTCCGGCTCCGCAGACAGGCGATCGATCTCGGCACGAAACTCTTCGAGATCCTGAAAACTGCGGTAGACGCTGGCAAAGCGCACGTAGGCGACATGATCAAGCGCCTTCAGGGCCTTCATCACCTGCTCACCCACGTCGCGACTCTGCACCTCTCGCTCACCCGTGGCCTGAAGCCTGCGAGTGAGGGCGCTAATTTCCGCCTCAATCGATTCGACACTCACCGGGCGTTTTTCGAGGGCCTTCAAAATTCCCGAACGCAGTTTTTCCTCGTCAAAGGGCTCCCGCGTGCCATCGGTTTTGATCACCTTGGGCATCAACAGTTCTGCGCTTTCATAGGTCGTAAAACGCTCGCTGCACGACAGGCATTCGCGGCGACGGCGAACCTGACCACCCTCGGCAACCAGCCGGGAGTCGATAACCTTGGTGTCTTCAAAACTGCAGAATGGACAACGCATGGGGGCGCCTCAAGGCGATGAATGTGTGCAAAAGTCTAGCATAGCTGAACTTTACCGGTGCTCAGAGCGGTGTGATGCAAGCGCCAACGGGTCGCACCACACGCTCTTGTGTCAGCCCGGTATCAGGCGTAAACAGGGTAGCGCTTACAAATTTCCAGCACTTTGCCCTTCACTTCCTCGATTTTCGCTGAGGCGTCGCCGGCTTCCAACGCTTCCAACACGTCGCACATCCAACCCGCCAACTCGATACACTCGGCTTCTTTAAAGCCGCGAGTGGTTACTGCGGGGGTACCCACGCGCAGACCGCTGGTGATGAAGGGCGAGCGAGGGTCGTTGGGCACGGCATTTTTGTTTACGGTGATATTCGCCGCGCCCAGTGCCGCATCCGCGTCTTTGCCGGTGTAGGGCTTGCCGATCAGGTCCACCAGCATCAGGTGGTTCTCGGTGCCGCCAGAGACAATATTAATCCCGCGCTCGATAAAGGTTTTGGCCATCGCCTGGGCATTGGCAACAACCTGCTTCTGGTAGCTGACAAACTCAGGGCTCTGCGCCTCTTTAAAGCTAACGGCTTTCGCAGCAATCACGTGCATCAGCGGGCCGCCCTGACCACCGGGGAATACCGCAGAATTCAGTTTCTTTTCAATTTCTTCATTGGCTTTAGCCAGAATCAGGCCGCCGCGTGGTCCGCGCAGGGTTTTGTGTGTAGTGGTAGTGACCACATCCGCCACCGGTACCGGGTTGGGGTAAACGCCGGCCGCAACCAGGCCTGCCACGTGGGCCATATCCACCATCAGGTAGGCGCCAACTTTATCGGCGATTTCGCGGAATTTGGCCCAGTCGACAATACCGGAATAGGCAGAGAAGCCCGCCACGATCATTTTCGGCTTGTGCTCCAGCGCCAGCGCTTCAACCTGATCGTAATCGATCAGGCCGGTTTCATTGTTGAGGCCGTATTGCACCGCGTGGTAGGTTTTGCCAGAGAAGTTTGGCTTGGCGCCGTGGGTCAGGTGACCACCGGCATCCAGGCTCATACCCAGCACGGTTTCACCGGGCAGTACCAACGCCTGGTAGACCGCCGCATTGGCCTGTGAGCCAGAGTGGGGCTGCACGTTGGCGTAATCGGCACCGAACAAAGCCTTGGCGCGTTCAATGGCCAGGTCCTCTGCCTTGTCGACGTACTCACAACCGCCGTAGTAGCGCTTACCGGGGTAACCTTCTGCGTATTTATTGGTCAGCACTGTACCCTGGGCCTGCATCACACGGGGGCTGGTGTAATTTTCAGAAGCGATCAGTTCGATATGCTCTTCCTGACGGACTTCTTCTTCCTGGATGGCTGACCAGATTTCATCATCAAAACCGGCAATCGACATTTCTTTACTAAACATTGCTACCCCCGCAAGGTGTACAGGCCTGGAAAAGCCGCGCATTGTACAATAAATGGTCGGGGGGCGGCATTGTTTTTGCCTGTAATCTGACCGGGTTTTGATGGGTAAAAAGCCGCTTACAGCTCCGGAATGACCCCAGCGCACATTTCAACCATGGGTTCGATCATTTCCGGCTTGTTCCAGTTTTCCATCCCCACCCCCACGATCACGCGGTTTACCCCGTAATCGCGATAGCGCAGCAACAGCTCCCGATTCACCTCGCTCATTACGACCATGGTGATATCCACGCTGTCGGGATTGCGCCCATGGTTACTGACCTGACGCCGGAACGACGCAATCTCGCCGGGAATATCCATCATCGCCACGTCCACCGGTATCCAACCGTCCGCCCAGCGCGCGGCGTGACCGATACCCACCGGCCCCATGGCGCCAAGCAAAATTGGCGGCCCTCGGTGCACCATCGGACCAGAAGAAGAATCGTCACGCGGCAACGGTTTGGGCTCACAACACACCGGATCAAAGTCGATAAACTCGCCGTGATACTCCGCCGCCGCATCGGTGAACAGGGCGCGGGTGGCCGCAACAGTTTCCTCCAGCCCCCGATAGCGCTTGCGCCAGGGAATGGCACTGCCGACATTGTTAAATTCTTCCTCGTTCCAGCCGACACCTGCGCCAATCATCAACCGACCGCCACTGAGCAAATCCAGCGTCGCGATGGTCTTGGCCTGGGAAAACAATTCCCGCTCCATTAACAGCGCCACGCTGGTGCCCAGCTTCAGAGTGCTCGTCGCGCAGGCTGCCGCCATCAGCGCCACATAGGGGTCGCGCATCTGCGTATAGGGCTGGGGTAGCTCACCACCCGCGGGATAAGGCGTGGTGCGGCACAGGGGAATATGACTGTGCTCACCGGTCCACAGCGACTCAAAGCCCGCCGCCTCAAGCATTTTCGCCAAATCCCTGGGATCGGGATCCTCCGGCGTATTCATGGTACTGAAACCCAAGTGCATATTGTTATCCTCTTCGCGCACGTTGTCGGAGACATTAAACCAAACCGCCAAAACAGCGCCACGCCCCGTTTGGACTAGCAAGACATCAACGCGCAAGCCATGCAGGAGCATTCAGCCATGTGACACGGCCCTCGAGGGTTTCCCAACAGCAAATTACGCTCTATTATGGGGCATCATCC
>JBFEVY010000085.1:0-11544 GCA_041546665.1 Spongiibacteraceae bacterium
AGTTGAAGGATGCTGAGTTGCCATGCCTGCAGAGTACGCCTGGCAAGGGTTTCGCCCTGGCGGGCAGTGTTGGTCTGGCGAACCGCCAGGCGCAGGTCGTCATTGCCTAGTTGCAGTGGGGAGTTTCGGAAAAATGACGACAGCGGGCGGTAGTGGTCGGTGTAGCGGTGATAGCAGCAGGGGCTGAGGCTGAGTGCCTCGCAGCCAAATTCCACTGCCTGGCTAAGCATCCGCTGGTGAAGGCCGCCACAGGCATGAAGTGCCATAAGGTGTTGGTTGGCATGAAGATAATCGGATAGCTCGTCCTGCAGCACATCGCATTGCATCAAGCGGCGGGGCTGCGCGCGCTGCTGGGCGCGGCGGTTGCCGCTGTCGACCAGTGCCGGCTGGATCTCCAGGCTGAGTACTTCGCCCGCCCCCCGCTCGCACAGGGCTTCGCCGAGAAAGCCTTTGCCGGCGCACCATTCAATAAATGGCGTTGCGTAATTTTCCTGGCTTTCGAGAAACATTGTTATCTGCTGCCATTTCCGGCCGCTAATGCCGCTGGGTGGCTCGTTGATGTTTGCTTTGCGTGGGCCTTCTGGAGCAAGGGTCTCCAGTAGAGAGCGAATCGTTTTGGCTGCGGAGAAGTGGTCGCCTAGAGTGCTAAGTAGTAGCGTGTCGTCGCCCTGGAGTTGTTGAACTTTGTCGTCACTCAAGGCTAAAAGAAAAGCGGCGAGCCGTGGGTAATGGGGCGGCCACTCTGGTTCGCTTTGGCTTGCAAAAGGTCGCGGGCGCCAGAGCGACTCGTATTGTAGGAGCAGCTGATCGATGGTTGCGGCGTAGTGGGTGAGTGTTGAATCCATCGCGCTATTATAGCGCTCGCCGGCCCTCATCGGCGGTCAGTGAGAGAAAGGCGAGGAAGTGGGCTTTGAGTTGTTGGCAGTTGGCGACGAAGCCTGGGTAAAGCGAGGAGACTTCTTCGCGATTTCCGGCATTGCTGGCCGCTTCGAGTTTAGCTGCAGCTTCCTGAAGCTGTTGCCCTCTCAGTTGCCCCGCACTGCCTTTTATTGTGTGCACAATATCGGCGACTGCGCTGAGGTCCTGTTTGGCCAGGGCGTTTTCGATGGCTTGTAGCTGGCCGTCAATCTGATCGCAAAATATTTGCAGTAGACGGTCTAGCAAGGCCTTCTTGCCGAGCAGGTTTTCCAGTGCTGCTTGCTCGTTCCACAGCGAGGCTTCCGATGTGTTTCTAGTATGCGGGTCTTCGACAAGACTGATGTTGCCGATACGGCGGGATTGGCGCATCCAGTAGGAGAGCTTGTCGTACAAGCGGCGGGGGTCGATCGGCTTGCTTAAATAGTCATCCATGCCGGCGGCAGAACACTTTTCCCGGTCTCCGGTGAGCGCATTGGCGGTCAGCGCGATAATCGGCAGGCGTTTGTACTGCTCGCCAGCGGCGCCGCGACGTATCTGCCGGGTTGTCTCGTAGCCGTCCATCTGCGGCATCTGACAGTCCATCAAGATCAGGGTGAATTCGGGGGCATTGGACTGGGCGCGCAGTTTGGCGATGGCGATATTGCCGTCGTTGGCGACGCTTACCCGGATGCCCTGCTCGACTAACAGACCTTTGACCACCTCCTGGTTGACCGGATTGTCCTCGACCAGAAGTATATGCGCATCTTTGCGCAGCGAGGCGTCCTGGGTGGCGGCGGGCTTAATCTCGACCGGTGCGAGGGGAGGCGCGGCATCGGGGTCGCGTTGCAGTGAGAGGATGTCGATTAGCGCTTGATGGCGCAGCGGTTTGGCATACCAGGCGTCCAGGCCAAAGGAGTGGAAATGGTCTGCGCCGCTCTGATTGTTCATTGCACCGAGCAATACCATGGGTACGTTGGCAAACCGGGCTTCCTGGCGTAGGAATTGAACCAGCTCGGTGCCGTCCAGGCCGGAGCGGAGATGCCAGTCGACAATTGCCAGATCGAAGGGTGCCAGGCCCTGGTGGTGATCTTCGCAAAGCTTCAGCGCGGTATCGCTGTTTTCCGCTTCAAGAACGGTGGCGCCCCAGCGCTCCAATTGCTGGCGGCAGACTTGTCTGAAGGTGGCATTGTCGTCAACCAGTAACACGGTGCGCCCCGAGGCGTCGACATCTTCCAGTTCTATCGATGCATGTTCGGCTGCCTGCATTGGCAGGTTAAACATGAAGCTGCTGCCGTGCCCCGGTACGCTCTGTACAGAGATAGTGCCGCCCATTAGATCGCAAAGTTTGCGGCAGATAGACAAGCCCAGGCCTGAGCCGCCATAGCGGCGTGTGGTACTGGCGTCGGCCTGGGTGAATTCGGTAAACAGGCCTTGTTGTTTGTCGACTGGTATGCCAACGCCGCTGTCGATCACGGCGCCCTCAAGAAGAAAGTGGTCGCCGTCGTGGTAGACATTGATCTTGACGATGATTTCGCCGCGCTCGGTAAACTTGATGGCATTGGCGATGAGATTGGTCAGAATCTGGCGCAGGCGCGAGGGGTCACCGCGGAGTTTCGCCGCTTCGATGGTGCTGAGGTCGAGTACCAGTTCCAGGCCCTTTTCCTGTATGCGCAGGGCCATGCTTTCGGCAAGGCTTTCGACTTCTTCAATCAGGTCGAAGTCGATATTTTCGAGAACCATTTTCCCCGCATCAATACGAGAGAAATCGAGAACATCATCGATGAGTGATAGCAGTGTTTGAGCGCTGCGTTTGGCAATGTCGATTTTGCGTTCCTGGTCGTAACTCAGGTTGCTGTTCTCCAGCAGGCTGAGCATGCCGAGTACACCATTCATCGGGGTGCGAATTTCGTGGCTCATGGTGGTGAGGAATTCGCTTTTAGTTCGTGCGGCAGTCTCCGCTTTGTCTCTGGCGCGGGTGAGCTCACTCTGAATTTTTTTGCGTGCGTCGATATCCTGAAAAGAACCGAAGAGCCGCACACATTCGCCGTTGACGAATTCCGCCTGTCCCGTTGCCTGAACCCACAGCGCACGCCCCTTCGCAGTAATAATCTGTAATTCTTCGTTGTAGGTGGTGCCGTGTTGAATACAGTCGGAATTCAGTTTGAAAGCGCGCTGTCTCGTTGCGCCGTCTTTGTAGAAGGCGACCGCGGAGTCGATATCGGGCTCGTATTCGGCGTCGACTTCATGAATTTCGCGCGTGGTTGCAGACCAGTACACTTTTCGATTCAGCAGGTCCATTTCCCAGGCGCCAATGCGCGCCTGATGGCTCATGGATTCAAACATTTCCTGTTGGCGGCGAAGTGTGGTTTCGGCGAGTTGGCGCTCCGAAATATCTTCAATGATGGCCCAGATATAGGGCGCGCCGTAAATGTCGCGGATTAAACTGCTGTTGACCAGAACCGAGATATCGTCGCCATTGGCGTGTTTCAATGTTGTGGCAACTGGCTGTGAGTTGCCGCTATGTTGGCCTTCGAGGTATTCGCTGAGGCGGGTTTCATCAACGGGTTTGCTTAACAGGGAAAAGCAATTTTTCTTGTACAGTTCGTCCTGATTTAATCCGGTGATATTTTGGAGCGCCTTGTTTGTGTTGAGTAATCTGCCACTGTGGTAATCGACCAGGGCGATACCCACTGGAGAGAGTTCGAACAGGCTCTGTAAAAAGATATTGCTGATCTGCTGTCGCATAATCAGTCGTGAGATATACGTCAAGAGCAAGAATAGCAGCGAACACACAATAGCCAGCCCGGTGCGCAGCCGCAGCGCGTTTGGCGCCGCTGTTGGCCAGCCTCCTTTGGGGATGGCTGCAAGCTCCCAACCATTTTCGTAGGGAAGTTTAACGCGACTGGTCACGGCGTTGCTGGTGGCCTCAAACAGCTTCGCGTCACCAAACAACGGGGGCCTGCTGATGGCTCTGCCGTCAACCTCACGTATTGCGATTTCCAGATCAGAACCGGAGTCGTAAATTCCGCTTGCAGCAAAAAGTAAATCGATATTGATCACTGCTGAAATGGTTCCCCAGAGGCTGCCGTTGGAGGCCAGCACAACGGGAATACGGGCAATAATTGCTCGCCCGCCCTGGACGAGATTAATGGGGCCCGACAGAACGGGTTGTTTGCTGCGGCGGGCAATCAATAGATCGGCGAGCTGATCGGGGTGGTCGCGAAAGTCGAGGTTAAGTGCGGCTTCATTGCCTTCGAGCGGATAAACATGGGTGACCCGAAGGTTCTGCGTGAGGCTGAGGTTGTGCAGCTGCAAATTTTCATCAAACAATGGTGCAGAGTAGAGATTAAAGTAGGTTTGGTCGAGTTTGGGATTGGCGTTTATCGCCGCAACAAGTGCCTTGCTGGTTTGCACATTTCCTTTTAGATTGCCCTCTAGGCGTGCGGTAAGCTGGCCGAGTTCATGTTGGCCCAACTCTCGAATTTGCCAGCGGTAATTTCGTGTATTCTGGTAGTCTATGTAAAAGGCAGATGAGATCAGGCAAATTAATACAACACCTAACGCCACGCTGTGGAGCAGGCGCAGCCGACGGAGATTGCGTTTCATCAGGGCAGGGTCGATTGCACCGTTGTCGGCGGAGTGGCGCAATGCTTTTAAAGGGAAGACCCGATTCATTTCATCTCCAGTATTGGCGTGGCTCTTGAACGGTCGTTAGCATGACTAATTCACAGTTGAGCACCGCCACTCGACATCTTAGGAGCGATTAAAGATAGGGACTATGCGTAGTTTCCTCAGTTTTTGAGGCGTGTATTACGGTCAGCAGGCCCTGGCTTGATTAGGACAGCGTATGAAAATTTGGGTTGATGCAGATGCCTGCCCGGTGGCGGCGCGGGAGATTCTTTTTCGCGCCGCCAGGCGGACTGGCGTGTCGTTGATCTTGGTGGCAAATCAGGCGATGAAGGTGCCGCCAGATACCAATATCAGTAGTTTGCAGGTCAGTACGGGCTTTGATATGGCCGACAACGAAATTGTCGCGCGCGCCGAGGCAGGCGATTTGGTTATCAGCAGTGATATTCCCCTGGCGGCGGAATTGATTGCAAAAAGTGTGGCGGTACTGAGTTTTCGCGGCGAGCGTTATACCGCCGACAACATCAAAGGCAGGCTCAATATGCGGGATTTTATGGAAACGATGCGCGCCTCGGGGATTCAAAGCGGCGGCCAGAGTGCGTATGGCCCGAGAGAAAAGCAGGCCTTTGCCAATCAGCTCGACCGCTATCTGGCCCAGCAGGTCAGTCGTTGATCTCACGGTGATAGCGATGTCGCGTTTACGATTCAGATTGCGGGTGTGGAGCGGTCGCAATGACACAATGGTTTGAATTACTGGGCGGTCTCGGCATCTTTTTGTTAGGTGTCGTGATTATGACCGATGGCCTGAAGGGGGTGGCGGGTGATGCGCTTCGCAGCGCCTTGACGCGGTTTACCCGCAGCCCATACTCCGGTGCGGCGACAGGTGCGATCAGTACTGCAATACTCCAATCCTCAAGCGCGATGACCCTCGCTGCGGTGGGCTTTGTGGGGGCCGGTCTGCTGACCTTTTCCCAGGCGCTGGGAATTGTGTTCGGCGCCAATATCGGGACAACCATTACCGGGTGGCTGGTGGCCCTGTTGGGTTTCAAGTTTGACCTGGACAGCGTGGTGATGCCTCTGGTCTTGCTGGGTGTGTTGATGCACTTGCTCGGGCGCGGTAAATCCAGGCAGGGCGGGATGGCGTTAGCGGGGTTCGGGTTGATCTTTGTGGGTATTACCGCCATGCAATCGGGCATGTCGGGTCTTGAGGGGCAGCTTACCCCGGAGACGTTTCCGCCCAATACCTTCGCTGGACGTTTGCAGCTCTTGGCAATCGGGGTCTTGATTACTCTGGTAACGCAGTCCTCCAGTGCGGGTGTGGCCACGGCCTTGACCGCAGTACACACCGGCACAATGAGTTTTGAGCAGGCCGCAGCGATGGTGATTGGCATGGATGTCGGTACGACCGCAACGGCATTGTTTGCCACTATTGGCGGCTCGGTGGAAACCCGTCGCACCGGCTATTCCCACGTGGTTTATAACCTTTTTACTGGCGTTGGGGCATTCCTGCTGCTCACCCCTTATGTTTGGTTGTGGCAGTGGTTGGCGCCGGGAGAGGTTTACCAGCAGGCGGAAATCGCCTTGGTTGCATTTCACAGCAGTTTTAACGCGCTGGGTATCGTTGTAATTCTGCCCTTCAGTGAAAAGTTTGCCGCCTTGATGATGAAGCTTGTTCCCGATCGAGACAGCAGCCTTGTCAGTCGGCTGGATCGGCAATTACTGGCGGACCCGATGGTTGCGCTGGAGGCTTTGCGGGTCACGCTGCAGGATATCGCGAGAGCTGAATTTTATTATTGCCTCGATTTAATGCGGAATCAGGCGTCGGCAAATCCGGAGCGGCTGGCGGAGTTAGGTTTGGCAATTGACAAGAGTCAGCGTTATCTCGATCTGATTCATTCAAGTCCCGAGCGCAGCCGGGAGTGGCAGTTTTTAATGGCCTGTATGCATAGCCTCGATCATATGGGGCGCCTGCACGACCGTCTCTTCGACAAGGAACGTGCTCAACTCTGGCAGAGCACTGAGCGCCTGTTTCACCTGGGCGGCGAGTTGGATAGCGGGCTGCGCGAATTGCGTAACCTGGAGCAAAGGGCGGGTGATTGGTCAGAACTCGCCGTGCGCGCTTCGGTGATGGCGCAGGCATGTGAGGAGGATGCGCGGCGCGCACGCGAGCTGATGATGTCGGACATTGCCCAGGGACGAGAAGATACCGTGCGTGGGGAGTTGATGTTGGAGTCGTCGCGCTGGCTGCGTCGGGTTGCTGAGCATGTGTGGCGAATTAGCCATTATCTCGGTGAGGCGGGCGGGCAGTCTCAGATCACCCAGGTAAAGAATTGATTTTTCAAGGGAATGCGTAAAAAGGGCGTCTGCCCCGGCCATGTCCTGGGGTGCCGAAGCAGACGCTAAAGGAGACAGGATAATACGCTATTCGACGACGATAACGCCGCTCATGCGTTTGCCATGAATTTTGCAAATATAGGGATATTCTCCCGGCTGATCGAAACTATATGAGAAGCTCTCACGATGTTTCAAGCGCGGGCTCTCCATATTGGCGAATTGTACAAGGTGATTGGAATGATCATCGTTGTTCCATGTTACCGTTGTACCCGCTTTCACAACCAGCCGCTCGGGTGAAAATTTCATTTCCAGCTTGCTGGGGGTCATTTCAGAAATAATACTCACGGTGCTGCCACCGGCGCCAGCTACTTCTTTAGAGGGTGCTGGTGCCGGAGCAGACGCGGCGGCGACGGGTGCTGCTGTCATGGCGGCGTGTTGATGCATGGCCGAAGCGCTTTGCGCGCTTACCGCAGCACCGGTTACCAGGATTTTGCCCTGCTTACCGTGGGTTTTGCATTCAAAGTTGAAATCGCCGGGTTGATTGAACGACGTTTCAAAGGATTCCTTTGCGTAGAGGCGCACTGGCTCTGAGCCGGCAATACTGAGGGTGTGGCTTTGTGTCCCTGTGTTCTTCCATGTCACGGTTGTGCCACTGGTTACCGCCAACGCGCTCTTTGATACACCGGCATTGCTGAAGGTCACCGTTGCGGCGTCGCTGGCCGGCTTGTTGCTCATTAAGTCTGCGGTGATGGCGCTACCGGCACTGCACGTTAGCAGTACAGACAATAATACCTGGCGTAATTGCTTCGATTTAGCCTGGTCTTCAGGGGTCATAACACAACACTCCTCGTTTTACTTTTTGGTAGTTAACTTCTGGGTTTTGGCCGGCGTCGGCTTTGGGTCCGCCAGTACATCCAGATACCAGTGATTGATAGAAATACAGAGGCAATGCCAACAAAGTTGATCAGCCATGAGCCTAGCTTGCCAAACAGCCTGCCGCTGTGTAGATCGATCAGAAGCTGCTCCAGGGCAACAGTGGGACGTGCGTACGCTAAACTTTTGCTGCGCACCTCGTCGGTAATTTCACTCGCTTCTGACCAGGAGATTGCCGCTTCGGGGTCGTCGACAGGCTGCCAGCTAAAGCCGTCAGCAGTGGCGTAAACACTTTCGCCCTGGATGGCGACATAGTCTTTACCGTTCATGCTGAGTTCGCCGAGCCGTCTGATATGTCCGGCGGGCAGCATGTAGCCACTGAGTTCTTCGATGCGTTGTCCCTGATTGTCAAAGATCACAATGCTGTCATCGGTGGCGATATACAGCAGTTCCTCGCTTCCCTTGCCAACGGCAACCATGCCGAGGGGCGAAGGCACTTGCTGGGCGAGTCGATGGCCGCTGAGAACCGAGTTCTCTGTGGTGGTGACAAGCCAGTTTGATCCGTCGTAGTAAGCATTTTCAGGCAGTTGCGGATACAGGCCGTACATGGCCATGATCGGCGCTGCCTTGACGCGGATGGCATCCAGGCCCCAGTCCGCGCTTTGGTTTAACAGAAATCCGCTTATACCAAGCCAACCCATAAAGAAAAAAGCAAATAGGCCCGCGCGTTGGTGCCATTGGCGAAGCCACAGATTGAGATTGAACTTCGGCTTGGGTCTGGCGCTGGATTGTTTCTTCTGAATTGGGCTGACCTTGGTTGTTGCCACAGGTTTTACCCCGGAAATTTCTGTTTGCTTGGTGACGTTCATATCGCGAATTGTTTGCTGGGCAGTAGAGGCCTCTGCCATGATAAAACTCCTCAGCCAGCTTTACGCTTGGCTATAGCGTCAAGCGCTATGGCCGTCCGGGCCATGCGTTGCATCATTTTCACCGACAGCGTAGCGCCGGTAATATTGTCGATGGGTTTGTCCAGGCCAGTTCCGCTGGCTTTGGCGCCGTTGATCTGATTGAGAAATGAGGGTTCGCCAACCTGTTCTCCACGAGACTCTCGGTAGATAAGAACTTTGGCAACGTCTACGGTGCCGTTGTTGATGACGAATCCGCAGGTGGTGGGAACGTATCCTTCCTTACCGATGTCGTCGAAAACCCAAACGGTACGTGTACCATCCTGCCAGTAGCGCACGCGACGTTGTGGAAAGGCGCGGTTAAAGACTTTGCTGATTTCCTGTTGGTCGCTGTCGTCTAGCATCAATGAACCCGGCTGCGGAACATTGTTTGAAAAAACTTCTGATAAAAAAACTTCCGGAGTTTGAAAGGTTTTGTACAACTCAAAACCGTAGGCGTTGGGCGCAGTACTCAAGGCAATCAGCAGAGAGAAAAATGCGCTAGCAATCAGTTTTGAAACCAGGACATTGGGAAAGAGAGCACTGACACCCGAGTCGGGTGTCAGTGAACTGCTTTTCCATATTGAATATGGAAACAACATGGAACCTCCAGCTTACTTAGTAACGATGTCGTACTTGTATGGAGCAAGTGCGGCAATCAACTGGTTACAGGCTTTGTAAGGCAGGTTGATACGCTCGCAAGAGTTGTAGGCGGCTTCAACCACCGCGTTGAACTGGGTCAGGGTGATGTTGAGGTCAGCGTGAGCGGCCAACATGCTGGCGCCCTGATACTCGGTGCCGGCACCCAATACCATTTGCTCAAGCTGAGTGTTGAGGAAGATCTGACGTTCGATATTGCCGAAGTCGCGGAAAACGTGGTTAATCCGGTTGTCCAGCATAATGTAGTAGAACAGACCTTCTACCCAGTTACGGATACCTTCTTCGCCCCCCCATTGCTCAATAACATCAGAGTCAAGGGAGGGAATGGTTGCAGTTTCACCGGTTTGGGCAAAGCTGGGCGCTGCAGCAAAGCTCAGCATAGCGGTAGCGGTGAGGGCTCTAAGAAATGATTTCATAGTAATCTCCTTTTGATCCTAGGTTATTCCGCTGCTTAGAATGAAGCTTGCAGTGAAAGGTAGAAGCCGTGTTGATCAGGTGTGATAACGATGTCGCCGAGGTTTGCGTAAGCGAATGTCATCGAGAAATTTTTGTTTGGGAAGTAAGCGATAAAGGCGTCAAACCAGTCGCTTTCCCGCTGGGTCAGGGTGTGACTCACATCTCCGAGGCCAGCCAGTTCCAGAACAGGCTGCAGAGTGCCTACATCCAGTCCGGTCAGTTCCACGCTACTGCCGTGGGTGTTCTCACCGTGCTGGGTCCATTCAAAGCCGATTACGGTATCTTTACGTAACAGGTACCCGACTGAAAGCTCTGAACGGAATTCGGCGCCATCACTATTTGGTCCACCAAAGCCGGTTAAACCAGTTTGGTTGGCGTCGGTGTAACGCAGTGTGTAGTTAAACAAGGTGTTAAAGGGGAAGAAGATTTTGGTGGCGGCAATATAGTATTCCCAACCATCGGCTTCTTCTGCGTGTAGAGTGGTTAAAAGCTCCTCATTTTTGTTTTCCTTGTAGAACGCACCGATAGCAATCTGTGGAATCAGGTTGTCGGAGTCGTAAATTGCGTCACCGAAAACGCGAACCTTGGCACCGTACACATCCATAGTAATGGTGGTGTTAAACGGCTCGATACCAGTGTCTGCACCGAGTGTATCGGTTACCAGGCCTACGGTGTCGTAGGTGCCGCCGGTGGTCAGAATGCTTTGGGTATAAGACAGCTCAAAGCGATCCCAGAAGCCCATTGCACCGCCGAGAGATTGCAGTTGATAGTCGGGAAGGAATACATAGGTGTAGTGCAGATCACCATTGATACCGTCGCGAGTTGCATAACCAGTGATTGTTGCCCAAGGTGTGATACCACCACCACCTGCACCGTCGACCATGCTGACACCGCCGGTCGCCAATACTTTACCTGTGTTAAAAAGTTCGGCGTTCGCAGTCATGCTGCCCAGGACTGCAGCGCACAGAGTGATACTGCGACCCCAGCCCAAACCTGCTTTTGTAAATTTACTCATGTTGTGCTCCTGATACCAGATAATGTGTTTTGTTCACTGTGTGCAATTCGTCACTTTTAGGGTGGCCGATATTGGCGTCGCTACGGTATTCGCATATTTGGGACAGGCTTTATTAGGGCGTCCGTAGCGCGAGAAGGCACTTTGTTGAAGCGCGTTCTCACACGTGCACTGAAGATTTAGCAAGGGCTATGCCACAGAAAAGGAGGGCGAGAATTAGTAATAACATTCTAATTTAGCGGTGTTTTAATTTGGGGCGGTGGAGTATGTCTCAATAACCAGTATTTGCCCTTCTATGATGCAAAACCAATGCATGTTTAGGTGTTGTGGTTGGGGTTTGGCACAGTTTGGGTGCTTTTTCCGAAAGTGTGTAATAGCGAAAAAAAATTCACTGAGGGGAAAATTGGGTCGATCGAAAGCCCGTGTGCACAAATGTTTATCGCCCCAGTGGGGGGATTTTTAGGCGGGGTGTCTTTATTTGGTGCATTTCATTTGCCTTTTATAGGGTGGTGGCGCCCCGAGTGGGCCCGGTGCGGGCATGGATGGGGTAATAGAAATGCAGCATTGCGCAATCTGTCCGCTTGAGGGTATTGTGGCAAGTGCTAGGTGAAAACATCTGACTGTGGGATGACGAATAGAGGATGTTTTCTGTGCCTTCTATATAAAGAAGGACATCCATTGAGGGAGCGCACTGTGAGTAGGGATACGCTTTGGTCTCTCCAGGCAACTTCCGGGCCGGCA
>JBFEVY010000059.1:0-13806 GCA_041546665.1 Spongiibacteraceae bacterium
CGATATCGGCCTGATCGGTGTTGGCATCGTTGGGACAGTTATCGATTTCATCGCGGACGGTATCGCCGTCAGTGTCGGTGTCGTTCTGCGGGTCACAGACATCGCCGATGCCATCGCCATCTAAGTCGGCCTGGTCGGTATTGGCGTCGTTGGGGCAGTTATCGATGGCGTCGCGGACGGTATCGCTGTCGGTATCGGTGTCATCCTGGGGATCGCAGACATCGCCGATGCCGTCGCCATCGATATCAGCCTGGTCCGTATTTGGAATGCTTGGGCAGTTGTCCACATTGTCCAGTACGGTATCGCTGTCGGTATCTGCACTGTTTTGCGGTTCGCACAGATCGCCAATGCCGTCGTTGTTGCTGTCGGTTTGCTCAGGGTTTACTACTGTGGGGCAATTGTCACCGTTGTCGCCAATACCGTCTGTGTCGGTATCCTGCCATTCGTTGGGGTCATCGGGAAAGGCATCGTTGGTATTGGCTCGACCATCGCCATCGCGATCATCATCGCAGGCGTCACCGAAGGCGTCGCCATCGAGATTGGTTTGCTCGCTGTTTGAAATGTCTGGGCAGTTGTCGCCGTTATCCCCTACCCCGTCGGCATCGGTGTCTAGCCATTCCGCCGGGTCGGCGGGAAAGGCGTCGTTAATATCAATAACACCGTCGTTGTCGGAGTCGTCGCAGGCATCCCCTATTCCGTCGTTGTCACTATCGGTCTGGGCTGCGTTGGCAACAGCCGGGCAGTTATCGATATCGTCAGCAATGCCGTCGGCATCCGTATCGGTGGCACCGGTAGCGCCGTCAGTGCAATTGACGTTAATCGAGTATTGGCTGGTATAGCTGGTGGGAAACGCGGTATTGGACCCACTGAGCAGCTGCGCCAGGGTGAACAGATTTGCATTGTCGGCGTCCGGCTCGGCTAAAAAGCTGCTGTCGGCGGCGTTGCGAATAAAGTGCTCTACCATGGTCACGTCTATTCGGCCGCTACCCACTGCTGAGCATGAGAATTCCGGGCGTGCTGTCGCCTGATAAAAACCGGTGACGTCGTTTTGGGCGGGCGTATAAGTGGCGGAAGTAAACGATTCGCCAGCTAGTGCCGCGAGGGGGCCGCTGGTCTGGATGGTAATGCTGATGCCCTCAAGCGCATCGTTGTTTTCCGGGTCGCTGGCATCCAGAAAGCTACTGAATTGCAGCGCGAAATTTGCCCCAATTTGTCGAGTCAGCACGCCGCCGGTATTGGGTGCTGCGCTCGTGTCTTTTTCGCTCCAGTTCCGAAACATCAACAGCGGCGAAAAATGATCGATTTGACCGGTCAATGTGCGCTTGCCAGTCGTGCCGTCTACGGTCAGCAGCAGATTGTCGAGCAATTTGATTTCGCCGTTGTCAGCCGTAACCAAAAAATAAGTGCCTTCGACAAGGCCATTATTTCCGGCGAGCTGGTCCAGTGCGACGCTCACTGTAATGGGTGTTTCGAAGGTGCTGCCACTGGGCCCGAGTTCATAATAACGAGAACCTTCCGGGTATTTGCCCTGGGGAAATTCCTGGGGAAGATCTGCGAGAGAGCGCTGCAGGATGGAGAACTCGGTGTCTTCGCCGACGGAGTTTGGCGGAATGACCATCTCGATCACGCCATCCGTTGAGGCGAGTTCGCCGCCTGTGCTATCGATAATGGCGGCGCTGCGGGTTGGCCTGGAGGAACTGCTACCGTCGAAACAGCCGCTCAGATTCAGGGCTAGTACAATGGCGGCGGTAATTTTAAGAGTGAGCTTGGTCACAGTGATATCCCTAAATCCGTTTAAATGACGTAGCGCAGTAGATGCTCAGACAGTGGGCGCCAAAGTTTAAAGTGTAGAAGCATAGTCTCCAAAGATGAAGGTAGAGACTAATGGCGCGTCTGCTCGCCGGCCTTGCGATGTTCAAACTTTAAGCCAAAATCCCCGATTCAAGCGAATTTATTGTAGAATTTCTGTGAACTTCGCCCAAAAATTTTGCTTATGTTGCCCGCTGAATTTCTGCAGCGTTTTTCTGCGCTCTGCCCAGATGAATTTTTTGAAGAGGGTTTGGCCGCCTTCAATGCGTCAAAATGGCCGTCCTTTCGGGTTAATCAGCTGCGCGCTGAGCCGGAGGCCGTGTTGGCGGAACTCGATGAATCCGGTCTCGATGTGGCCCCGGTAAGCTGGGCGCAGGAGGCCGGTATTGCCGCCTTTCAGTGTCCGCCTGAGCAACGTGAAAGCCTGACTCACTCCGCTGCCGCGGAGGCCGGGGATATCTATATTCAAAGTTTATCCAGTATGTTGGCTCCCCTGCTGTTGCAACCCCAAGAGGAAGACTGGGTGCTGGACCTGGCGGCAGCGCCGGGCGGAAAGACGATTCTGCTCGCCGAGATGATGGGTGACAATGGCAAGATCAGTGCGGTGGAGCCGGTGCGGAACCGCTTTTTTCGACTCAAGGCGAACCTGGAGCGCTGCGGTGTTGAAAACACCCGGGTCTATCTCAAGGACGGGCGCGCTGTGGGAAAACTCAAGCCAGAGAGTTTTGATCGGGTATTGCTCGATGCGCCCTGCTCCTCCGAAAGCCGCTTCCGCGCGGGTGAGCCCGGCAGCTATAGCCACTGGAATTTACGAAAGGTTAAAGAGTGCGCCCAGAAGCAAAAGCGTCTGATCCTGAGCGCGTTTGATGCTCTGCAGCCCGGCGGCCTGCTGTGCTACTGCACCTGTTCCTATTCGCCGGAAGAAAATGAAGCGGTCGTCGCTCACTTGCTGAAAAAACGCGAGGGTGTCGAACTTTGCGAGGCCGAACTTCCGGTCGACAATTATTCTCCGGGCATCACTGAATGGCAGGGTCGACCGCTGGCCGATGATTGCAGTCAAACTTTGCGGGTATGGCCGACCGAGCAAATGGACGGCTTTTTCTTAGCCCTGATCAGAAAAGCCGCCTAGCAGGCTGTTGATTTTATTTCTGGTAATTAGGGCTGCCAGAGCGCGGTCGGCTCGGTATCATGGCGCATTCTCCGCACTCTAAAGGACGCCCATGGCGGAACAGAAATCCACAGTTACCCTCGAAGCACTGCTGTCACTGCCAGGCGATAGTGTTCTGCTGATGCCCAATGACGCCAGCGCGCGACAGGTTCGGGATAAAATCGCGAGTTTACGCGGCAGTCACGACCAGGCATTTTTGGAAAGTGTCTCGGTGGTACCTCTGGACCAGTGGCTGGTGGCCCTGTGGGATGGCAGCCTACCCCAGCGCCAGGTGCTGCGCCCAATTCAACTGCTGGCGCTGGCGCGTCAGTTGATAGAAGACAGCGAATACTACCCCAGCAACTGTCTCAGCCCCCTCGCGATCTGCCGTCAGTTTGTGGATGCCTTTCAGTTGCGCCACGAATATCTGCTTAGCGATGCCCGCGAGCACTACCTTTTCTCCGAGGAGTATCAGGCCTTTGCGGCCTGGGCGAAGGCCCTGCAATCCCGCCTGGATAATCTCGGCGCCCTGGCCAGCCAGCAATTGCCGACCGCCCTGCTGGAGCTGTTGGCAGCAGAGCCCACTGCCCTACCCTTGCCGGACAATCTGATTTTCAGTGAAGACCTGGATTTAAGCCCTGCGGCGGCGGACTTTGTTCGTGCGTGTTTAGCGCGATGCCAGGGCTATACGTTGGCACTGCCTTATCGTGATTCACAGCCGGTAGTACGTCATTATGTTCAACGTCGCGATGAGTGCAGCGCCGTCGCTGGGCAGATTGCCCTATATTTAAAGGCTATTGCCGCCGATGCAGGCCCCCTGCCCCAGGTTGCTGTGATTGTTCCGGATTTTGCCGCCTACCACTCACCTCTGCACTCCGCCCTGTGTCGGCAGCTCTACCCGGCCGCCCTGTTTCCTCTTCAGCAGGATCAGCGCGGCGCACCTGTCTGCGAGCCCTGGGTTTTTGAGGGGCGGGAAAAACTGTTGGGCTTTCCGCTGCTGAGCGCCGCCTGGGATATTATTTCGCTCGAGCCAAACAGTCTGCCCCTCGAGCAATTGAGTCGTGTGCTGCGCTCGCGGTTTATTCGTGGCTGGGCGGAATGGCGAGGCCCTCGCGCTAGCCTGGATCTGCGTTGGCGGGAATGGCTCGGTGCCAGCACGAGCTTGCAGTCTGCGCTGGCCGCCAGCGCCAGGGAACAACGCGATACACCGGAAATGCTGGAGCCGCTGTTGGCACTTGCGCAGGGACTGTCTGCCCTGCCCCGCCGCCAATTGCCTTCGGCATGGGTGCGCAGTTTTGACCAATTGCTGCTCTGTGCCGGGTGGCCCAATGCTGAAGATGACGATCCGGTGGTGATGCAGTGCCGACGGGGATTCAGTCAGGCCATGGATGTATTTCGCGCCATGGATAGGCAGTTAGGTGAAGTTGCGCATGGCGAAGCACTGTCGTGGCTGCAGCATATTCTCTCCACCAAGCGTTTTTCGATTAGTCGGGATTGGGACTGCCCGATCCGTATTATGACACTGGACGACGCGCTCGGCCGCGAGTTTGATGCCGTATGGTTATTGGGTATGGACGACAACGCCCTGCCCCGTCGCGCTGAGCCCTCACCGTTTTTACCGTTATCTCTGCAGCGCGCTGCAAAAATTCCCGCCAGTGATCCCGGCTTGATAGTGGATCGTGATAGGCGCTTGTTGATGGGTATTTTGCGGTCCGCCCTCGAGGTGAATATCAGCTTCTGCGCGCAGGATGACGCGGGGGTGGCGCTTGAACCGAGCAGTCTGCTGCGGGGTATGCCGGTTTCTGAAAGTGAAGCGGCGCCCGGCTATGCCAGTCCCTACACCGTTGCGGGAAAACAACTCATACCAGACCGCGATCAGGTGTCAGGTGTTTCTCCCGACGAGCGCAAGACCCTGCGCGGTGGATCGGGTTTATTTAAAGAGTACGCCGTCAGTCCTTTTTTTGCGTTTGCCAAATACCGTTTGCGCCTGCGCGAGTTTCCGGAACTTTTGGAGGGTCTGGATCATCGAGTGCAAGGCATGCTCGTTCATGCCTGTTTGCAGTATTTCTGGGAGGAGACCAAAGATAAAACCGCGCTGGATGCAATGTCTCCTCTGCAGGTATCTGAACGTGTCGAGGCTTGTGTGAGCAGGGCATTTGAACTGCCGGAACTTGCTGGCTGGCGTTTTCCAGAGGCGCTGATTGAGATAGAAAAAAAGCGCATTACTACACTCGTTAGTTCTTGGCTGATTGAGAAAGAAAAAAATCGACTGGATAATTTCAGAGTGATTGCAAGTGAGGAAGAGCGGCGCGCAGAGCTGATGGGTATTCCGCTGCGGCTGAGGATTGACCGTATCGACGAGGTGGCAAGTGCTGATGGTCCAAGGCGTCTGGTCATCGATTATAAAACCGGCGCAGTGCAGGGGCGGGCGTTGAACTCCGATCAGCTCACCGAGCCGCAGTTGCCGATTTACGCACTGATCGAAGCGGAGACCGAAAAGGGTGTCGACGGAGTGATGCTGGCGCAACTGAAAAGTGCGGAAGAGCTGTCTCTGCATATGCGCAGCAACTGGGCCAACAGTGTGGTGAAAAAACGCGCTGCCTCAGGAGATGTGGCGAGCGAGGAGGCTTGGGAAAACGAGTTGAAAGCCTGGTCGACGGCCCTGCAGGAAATGGCCAGTGGCATTCTCGCAGGAAATATTCTGCACGATTACAGCGTTGATCACGGCCGCGGTTTCAGTGCGTATCTGCTGCCGCTGTTGCGTGGAGAATGGGAAGGGGGAGAGGAGTAATGACGATGTTGCCCAGACCTCCGGACCAGGATCAGCGCGAATACGCCATCGACCCCCGGCGGTCAGTATTGGTCAGGGCGCCGGCGGGCTCCGGTAAAACCGGGGTGCTGTTGTTGCGGTATTTGAATTGTCTGCTGACGGTAGCGGCGCCGGAACAGGTGGTTGCGATCACCTTTACCAACAAGGCCGCAGGGGAAATTCGCGAGCGGGTGATCAGCGCGTTGCGACGGGGGGCAAGCGAGGCCTCGGAGCAAGTCCCCGACAATGCCTTTGATGCCGACGTGCAGCGCATTGTGGCCGAAGTGTTGGCCCGGGACCGGGAGTTGCAATGGCGCCTGCTGGAAAACAGCGGGCGCTTGCGGATTCAGACCTTTGACAGCTTCTGTGCGAGTTTGACCCGGCGCTTGCCGCTGCTTTCCGGACTCGGTGCTGCCAGACCATTGAATGATCCCAATGTGGTCTACCGCGAGGCGATTCTGGCGCTGTTTCGGCAGATCGATGAGCCGGGTTGCGATGCCGAGCTCAAGGGCGCGCTGCTGCGTTTGCTGGCCTATGGCAGCAACCGCATTGAAAGCCTGATACCGCTGTTGTCGGCCCTGTTGGCAAAGCGGGATCAGTGGCAGCGGGATATTCTGTCCGGCGATATTGATGAGATGGAAGCGGCGTTGCGGGAGGAGGTCGCTGAGGTTTTTGAACAGAGCTGGCAAACCCTGCGCGAACTCGGCGTCAATGCTCTGGTTGAGGCTTTTATCGAGTCGTCTGGGGTGGTGGAAGATCACGCCTGGGCGGCGGATCTTCGCGACGCCGGTCAACTGGGTATCGAGCAGTTCCATCTGGTGCAGATGCTGGCGGACACCATTTTAAACAATGATGGCGGGCTTTACGGCACGCGCTCGCTGCACTATGCCGGCTTCAAGAAGGGCCAGCCCGGTACCGACGGAGTGCGTCAGTGGCTCGATGAACTGACGCAGGCCGGTGCCAGTGAGCGGGCATCTGCCTGTCTGCAATTGCTGCGCACGCTGCCGCCCGCACAGCTCCCCGAGAGCAGCCGTCAGCAGGTGGCAGATTTTCGAATTGCCTTGCTGCATTTGCTTGCCTACTTGCGATTAGCCTTTGAGCAGCACGGCGGTGTCGACTTTGGTGAAATTGCTCAACGGGCGATTTACGCGCTGCGCCAGGATGACGACGACGTCGGGGATGCGCTGCTTGAAGAGGAACGCATTCAGCATATTCTGGTTGATGAAATGCAGGATACCTCGGTCAGCCAGATTGATTTGCTCAGCCAGCTCTGCCAGCACTGGCAGGAAGGTGACGGTCGCAGTGTGTTCTTCTGCGGTGATCTTCAGCAGTCAATTTACGCCTTCCGCGGCAGTCTGGTCAGTCTCTTTGACGAGCTGATTCAGCGCCAGCGCTTTGCCGGCAGGCCGATACAGCTTCTGCAGTTGCAGGCCAATTTCCGCTCGTCGCCGGATCTGGTGAACTGGGTAAATCAGGGCTTTAAAACCCTGTTTACCGACCGCGGGCGCTACTACGCGCCGGCCATTCCCCAGCGGGTTAACCCGGGTGACGTTCAGGTTCACGCGATGCTGCAGGCGGAGGGCGTCAAGGCAGGTGATCAGGCCGCCCAGCGGGAAGCCGAACTCATTGTGGAGATTATCCAGCGGGTTCAAGCGGAAGACGATCGTAAAGGGCGGGTCTCCAGCATTGGCATTCTGGTGCGCAACCGCAGCCATCTGGCGCGTATTCTGCCGGCCTTGAAGCAGGCGGATATTGCCTTTTCGGGGCAGGATATCGACAGTCTGGCCAATACAGCGGCGATTCTCGACTTCACCGCCTTGCTGCGAGCCTTGTGGCACGAGGCGGATAACGTCGCCTGGACGCGTTTGCTGCGGGCGGGTTTTGTCGGTCTGAGCTGGGAAGATATCCGCTTGCTGCGCCGACCGGGAGGCCTGCTGCGCGATGTGGTGATGGGGTCGTTGGAAGCGATTCCATTGAGCGCTGCGGGGCGCGATGCCGTGCAGCGCCTGGCGGCGATCATCGCTCAGCTTGAACAGCACCCGGAAAGCCGCGACCTGCGCTGGGCGCTGCGCAGTGCCTGGTATGAGCTGGGCGGGCCGGCCTGTGTGGGCGCGGCGGAGAGTGTGGATGTCGAGCGCGTGCTCGCACTGCTGGATGAGTTCGCGCCGGCGGGCATTTTGCAGGATATCGGCGGGTTTGAGCGGGCGGTGGCGGCGCTATTCGCGACGCCCCCCAGCGCCAGCGTTGAATTGATGACGGTCCACAAATCCAAGGGTCTGGAGTTTGACGTTGTATTGTTGCCGGGCCTGGGGCGGCGCGGTCGCAACTCGGAAAGCCCGCTGTTGGTCTGGCGGCGTATGCAGGGGCATATGGTGTTTGCGCCGAAACCCGGTGAGGCGGCCGTACCCGACCGCTCCACCGCGGATGCGGCGGCCGAGCAGCGCTTGTATCGTTATCTGGACGGCGCCCATCGCGAAGAGCTGGAAGCGGAGCTCGACCGGCAAATCTATGTGGCCCTGACCCGGGCGCGGCGAGAATTGCACCTGTTTGGTCTTGCCGCAGTGGATAAAAAGGGCGATGTGACAGCGGAAAAATCCTCCTGCCTGGCTCACCTGTGGCCTGTGCTGGCCCCGGCCTTTGAAGGTGGGGCAGGGATACAGCCTGCCCACGTTTTTGATGTTGCCGATCCGGAGCAGGCCATGCGCGTGCCCCTTGCTCCGGGCTTGGCGGCGTTGAAAATTTCGCTGGGGGACTTCTACCAGCCCCGCAGCACGCCGGTATCCGCTTTGCAGCAGGCGCAGCGTTTTACTGAAAATGCGTTGCTGGAAGACAATATTGAACAGCGCGCGATGGGCATCGTGTTTCACGAATTGATGGAGCACATTGGCCGCACCGGCGATCTCGATCGCTGGTTGGAGATGAGCCCGACTCGGCGCGCGGGCTTGCAGACCACGGTGCAGCAGCGGTTGCGTCACCATTGCCACCCGGAGCCGGGCTTGAACGACAATGCCGATCAGGTCATTGCCTTGCTGGACAATACCCTGAGCTGTGAAACCGGGCGCTGGATTCTGGGCAGCTACCAATGGCAGGGCAGTGAGCAGACCCTGCGCCGCCTGATGGAAGGGCGCTGGCAAACCCTGATTCTGGACCGGGTGTTTATTGAGCGACGGCCCGACAATACCGAGCGCTGCTGGATTGTGGACTATAAAACCGCCCACGCCCAGGGGGCGGTTGACCGATTCCTGGCAGACCAGGCGGACCGCTACCGGCAAAAAATGAATTTGTACCGTGAGGCCCTGCGGGAAACTGGGGTAGAATGCCCGGTTTTTGCGGCGCTGTATTTTCCGGCGCATAAACAGTTTCTGGTATTGGAGTAGATCACGGCATATTGGCGGGCGCCGAATGCCGGGGTAGCGCGACAGATGAGTAAAAATTTTAGGTATGGCGCGGGGCTGGCGCTGGTGATTCTGATTTCCGCCTGCGCAAACCTGGGTGAAAAACTGGAGCACTTCCACTGGGATCTGCACCCCGCGCAGCTTGAAGAGAGCAGCCCGGAGGAAGCGGCCAGTGAAGATGCCTGGGTGATGGTGCCCTCGGCGGAGGCGCGTCGACTGCTGCAGGGCAAATGGTACGGCACGCTGACTGAGGAAGGGGTACGCAAGGAATGGTTAACCGAGCGGGCGGCGGACGGCACCTACCGGGTCGACTTCCTGACGACCAGCGCTGACGGCGAGCAAAGCTCCCAGTCCGAAGTGGGCTTCTGGGGGACGTCCGGCGGTGTGTACTTTCGAATCTTTCGTGGTTGGGCGATGCTCGATGGCATGAAAACCGCGAATCCCAATAACCCCTCGTACTACGACGCTTATCAGATTCTTACTCTCGACCAGCACGAAATGCGTTACCAGCATCTTGAGGACGAGCGTATCTACGTCGCGCGGCGGGTCCCGGCTGATTTTCGCCTGCCGATCAAACTCAGGGTCAGCAAGCCGGCGCCTGTGCCGGTAACCAATCCGAGCCCACGTCTACAGTTTTAAGCGCCAAACCAATTTGCCGCGATGGGAACCGCAATCGCGGTAAAGGTGCCGGTCAGACACAGCGCCAGGCTGGAGAAGGCGCCGGCGACGGTGCTGCGCTCAAATGCTCGGGAAGTGCCGATGGCGTGTGCTGCGAGCCCCAGACAAAACCCCCACAGGCGGTCGTCTTCGATCTTCAGTTTCTTGAACAACCATTCAATGCAGACGATGCCAACAACGCCGGTCAGAATCACCGAGGCGACCGCGATGGTGGCAATGCCGCCGATGTCTTCGGTGACGGCAATGGCGATGGGGGTGGTGATGGATTTGGTGGTCAGTGACAGCAGTGTGCTTTGATCTGCGCCAAAGGCCCAGGCCAGAATCAATGCCGAGCCACACGCAAAGGTCGCGCCGCAGCAGGTGGTAATCAGCAGCGGGCCGGCGATATCCCGCAGCAAGTGAAGCTGGCGAGAGAGGGGTACCGCCAGCGCGACTGTAGCGGGGCCGAGTAGAAAGGTCAGCCAGTTGATATCGCGATAGTAGCGGTGGTAGTCCAGATCGAGGGCAACCAGGCCAATCGACACCAGCACAGCGCCGCTGATGGTGGGGTGCAACAGCGCAAAGCGACCGCTGCGCTGATATAACAGCAACGCGATCTGGAAGGCCGCCAGGGTCATGGTGATGGCGAATAAAGGGCTGTGAATCAGTTCTGAACCGGGGAAAGAGGTCATTTGTTGCGCGGCCTTTCACCGGTTTTGCTGCGGCTTCCCGCCAGTGCCTTAAGCAGCAAGCCACTGAATATTAGCGTGGCAATGGTGCCCAGGCTCACCGCAGCGAGAAATCCGGGCCACTGGTCGGCGAAGTCGGCGCCGAGGAAGAAAACCCCTGCTGCAGGCGCCATCAATAGCAGTGGCAGCAGTTCGATCAGGCGGTGGCTTCCGGTGTCGAGCCCCTGAGGTACCTTGCCGTAGATCATCAGGCTGACGAACAGCAGCAACATTCCCAGCACCTGGCCTGGCAGTGGCAGATCCAGTGCCCGCTGCAGGAATTCCCCCAGCAGTTGAAATCCCAGTAGAGTTAGAAATCCCGCTAACATACTGGCGACTCAGCGTTTTACCCAGGGCAGGGCACCGGCCAGCGCCGCCAGGCCGAGGCCGATAAAACCGATCATTGACCAGTTGGGCATGCTCAGCCCCCACAGCGTCCAGACGATTTCCGCGCAGTTACCGTCGCCCATCATCAGGGTTTGAAAGGCCTCGCCAAAGGGCAGGTTGCTGAACATATATTCCAGGCTGGGGCCGCAGGCGGGCACGAGTTCCGGTGGCAGGCTCTGCAACCACACCTGGCGGTAGGCCACTGCTGCGCCGGCGCCACAAAAGACGACCATCAGCCCGGCGGCGGCGTAACGGCCGTAGTGGCGTGGATTCAGGATCAGTGCAAGCAGGGCAACTGCCGCGGTAAATGCAAAGAACGCCCTTTGGGTAATGCACAGCGGGCAGGGGTGAAGGCCGTCGTGTAGCTGGGTATAGAGTGCATAGCTCAACAGGCTGATACAACACAGTAAAATGAAAGCATAGAGCCGGCGGGTAGTCAGCAGCGGTAGTTGGTACATGGTATCGAACTCGATTGAAGGCTTGCGTCCGGTGATGGCGCATACAGTAGGGGATTGTGGGCGCGCAAACAAGCTATGTTGCGCCGCGCCGCATGTCTCCCCCTTCGTAGGGTGTACGTAAAGCTCAGCTTGGCGTTAGCTTTTGTCGGTAAATGACCGAATTAGTTCAGCGAAACCGGGGCCGTGACCCGGAGTGTGGTGAAGCTCCCATGCATTGCCCGCAGCGAGGCTCATGCCATCGGTATCGGCTAACAGTTTCTTGAGCTCGCGGTTGGATCGCCGGCTGTTGGCGAGAATATCGGCGCAGAGCGAGGCTGCTTCGGCATCCAGATTGTCCTCGCTCACGGCAAAATTGGCCAGTCCCATTCTGGCCGCGTCGAGGCCGGAGTAGGTTCTGGAGGCGAACATCATTTCTTTGGCCTTCGTGATGCCAACCCTGCGGGGAAGGCGCTGGCTAAGGCCCCAGATGGGAACCAGGTCGAACTTCGCATGTGTATCGGCAAATTTGGCGTTATCTGCACAGATGATGATGTCGGCGGCCAATACCAGTTCCAGTCCACCGGTATAACAGTGACCGCGAACCTTCGCGACCACCGGTACCGGTAGCGTGGCCAGTCGTTCGACAACGCCGTTTTCAAAGCGCGCCGCATCCGCTTTGGTTTCCTCGCCGGAACCCAGTCCTTGCAGGTCGTGCCCGGCACAAAAGCTGCGCCCCGCGCCCGATAGCAGCAAGCAGCCAATTTCCGAGTAATCGAGGCGGTCGAGCTGCTTGTTGATGTCCTGAAAGGTGCCCAGACTCAAGACATTGAGCTTGTCGGGGTTGTTCAGGGTAATCTCACACAGACCGTTAGTAACGTTGCAAGTAATAGAGGTTGTCATAATGGATTCGCTGTCATTTTATTGGGATATTAATGATTTTGGCGAGGTTCTCGTCGTGTCAGTTTTGAGGCCGGCTTTTCTTGAAGGTAAGGATACATTTGGTACACAACTATAGTGAGTGCCAACACACTGCAATTTGTCGTCACCGGATTAAAGGCTCCAAGTGAAAGTGAGGGCAGGGCCACAATTGAAAACAATAACAGGCCAATCATCGCCAGAGCGGTAAAGGTGAGAGGCCAGCGCTGACGCCATAACAGCAGTATGCCCGCGCCAATCGCGAGCTCGATCACGCCGCTGAAATAGGCTAGCCGGACAGCATCTGCTTGCGACAGCCCCAGCGTCATATTCATGGCCAGTTCGTCTTCGTGGGGGCCGAGCAGTTTGGGTACCAGGCCATGATATAGCCAGACAAAGGCGATGCTGACTCTGCAAATGGCGTAGGGGCCAAGCCTGCTTGTGGGTTGATTTGTATGCCTACTGGTCATCGAGAAACCTCGATGCATGATCCGGCGCAGGCAGCAGGCAGGAGTCGTATTTGCCAAAAAGGGTATA
Source organism: Spongiibacteraceae bacterium (assembly GCA_041546665.1). Taxonomy (GTDB): domain Bacteria; phylum Pseudomonadota; class Gammaproteobacteria; order Pseudomonadales; family Spongiibacteraceae; genus Spongiibacter. The sequence goes on from JBFEVY010000059.1 coordinate 12,822, forward strand.
GCGGTTCAGGGCGATACGGTCGTAACACCAGTCGCGGATACTCCGGGGGATCAACCAGCCGATACCGGCCAGAGGCCAGGGAAAAGGCAAGCGGCGCATCACCCGCAAAAACGCGGTGGATTGGGTATACACCTGAGAGCCCTCTATCAGGATCATGGTGCTGTAGACATCGGACGGAAAGCCGTGCTGTGCCAGAATCCGCTTGCCCGCAGCTGACTGTACGGTTGCCAGTTTGAAACGGCGCTGGGTGTCAAAACGGATTAGAAAGCGCGCCCAGGCCGAGCAAAGGCGGCATACGCCGTCGAATAGCACGATCTTATCGGTGGGAGGGAGTGTAGACGGGGCGATTTCGGTCACGACTTATTGTGCTCCAGAGGCAAGTTTATTTATAACATATCCTCATAAACCTTGCTGAAAGCCCACGGCTTGCCGGCCTGGAATTTTTGTCGTGGGCAGTTTAGTTACAAGGTTATCGCTCTTGGCCTTTGGCTGAGAGGTATTCTTTTATCTGTTCGAGAGTTACGCTGCCGCGACGGGATGTATCTATTTCATCAAATTTGCGCGCTACAACGCGGAATCGTCCTTCTTTTGCTTCTTCCCGTGTCAACTGGCCATCGCCATTGGTGTCCGATTGTGTGAAGCGCTCGGTCAGCTTCAGTGCTAGCTTGTCCTGGCGGTTGACCTCATCGTCAGCATGAGCACCCATCACCGCACTGTAAACCAGCAGTGTTCTTGTTGCGCTAAAGATAAATTTCTTCATTTTTACCTGCCTTGAGATTGATATTAACGGGATTTCTAAGGCCGTCAGTTTTTGGTTGTTCGGATTTCTTCCGTGACGATCAGCTATTTGCTGAGCTGAATTTTGGAATTCAATATTGACAATAGAGACAGTTTAACTGACCATTAAGTATAAATATATATTCGAATAAAAATAAAAAGGGTGTATTACTTCAAATGAATATTTTGTTTTTATCGAGTGCTTGGC
>JBFEVY010000207.1:0-6584 GCA_041546665.1 Spongiibacteraceae bacterium
GATACTTGGGGGCTCGGCAAAATCCAGATCGAGATCTTTGAGGAAACTGCAGAGCACAAACTCGATCAGCCAACCTTCATCACCGAATATCCCACCGAGGTGTCACCGCTGGCCCGGCGCAATGACGACAATCCGTTTGTCACCGACCGCTTTGAGTTTTTCGTCGGTGGTCGCGAACTTGCCAACGGTTTCTCGGAGCTAAATGATCCGGAAGACCAGGCAGAGCGCTTTATGGCTCAGGTAGCCGAGAAAGACGCCGGTGACGACGAGGCGATGCATTATGACGCCGACTATATCGCCGCGCTGGAATACGGTCTGCCGCCAACAGCGGGTGAGGGGATTGGTATCGACCGCCTGGTAATGCTGTTTACCGACTCGCCGTCGATCCGCGACGTCTTGCTATTCCCACATATGCGCCCGGAGGCCTGATTTGACTTTGAGACTGCAAAGTCTAAGGTAGACAATGACTTGCGTTATTATGCTATAGTCAATCCAAACCTATTTCTAAATGTTAGCAATCGGCACGGGTATTGAGCATGAGTATTGAAAGCGTAGATCTGTTTGACGGTCTCAATCCAGAAGAATTGCAGCTTTTGCGCGACAGCAGCGTCGTTCGCGAATTTGCCAAAAATACGGTATTGATTCACGAAGGCGATGTCGCAGACTCGCTCTACGTGGTTGAATCGGGTCGCGTTAAAGTCTACTGCAGCGATAAAGCCGGCAAGGACTTTGTGCTCAATATTCTCGAGCCGGGTGAATACTTCGGCGAACTGGCACTGCTGGACGACGACCGCCGCTCTGCGTCAGTTCGCGCGATGGAGACCACCAAGGTGCGCATCGTGTACAAGGAGGACTTCAAAGCGATCCTGGATATGCACCCCAATATCACCCGGATTCTGAACAAGAATCTCACCCGCCGAATTCGCAAACTCACCAACGACGTGAAAAGCCTGGCCCTGCAGGATGTCTACGGCCGCGTGGTGAAGGTGCTGACCAATATCGCTCAGCCCGCTGACGAAAACGGCATTATGCGCATTGACGAAAAGCTCACCCAGCAGGAAATTGCGGATCGGGTAGGCTCATCCCGGGAAATGGTGGCACGGATACTGAAGGACCTGACCATTGGCGAGTACATCGAAATAGATGGTCGTCATATTATCATTCGCCGCAAGCTGCCCGAGAGCTACTAAGCCCGAGAGTTTCGGCGCACTTCAGGTCGATTGGCATAGTTCAACAAACCGGCCGCCGATCAGTTTGGCAAGGTCTTCAGGCTGTAATTCGATCTCCAGCCCCCGACGCCCGGCACTGACAAAAACCGTATCCTGGTGTTGGGCGGAGGCGTCGATAAATGTCTTGAGACGCTTCTTCTGCCCCAGCGGACTTACCCCTCCGAGTACATAGCCCGTTGAACGCTCCACGTCAGCCGGTAGCGCCATGGCGGCCTTCTTTGCACCGCTGGCCTTGGCGATAAGTTTCATACTCAACATTGCGGAAACCGGTATCACGGCGACGGCCAGCGCTCGGTTGTCGAGACTGACGACCAGCGTTTTAAACACCTGAGTTTCAGCAATGCCGAGTTTTTCAGCAGCCTCCAGACCATAAGACTCACTGGCCGGGTCGTGATGGTACTGGTGAACGGTGTGGGAGATTTTCGCCTTTTCGGCAAGCTTAATACCGGGTGTCATAGTGATTACTAAAATGATTTTTAAAACAGCTACGTTGATTGTTGCCGCATTTCTGCCGACAAATTATAAGCGCCAACACGGCTTCACGACACCACTGAATCTGCGCGCAGTTTATCTAACTCATCAGCATTGCAGGGGCTGCTCGGCCATAAACTGCATAAAATGCCTCACTCGGGCGGAGTGGCGCAGGTCGCTGTGGGTCAGCGACCACAGGCCAGTGGTGACAATTGGTGAGTTCGATATCGCCACCAACTCTGGATAGCGCAGGGCAATCGGCGCGGTCATCAGGCCCAGCAAGCCGCCCTGGCGCACGCTGGAGATCAATTGGTTGTTGCAGTTGGTGCGCAGTTTGATCCTGGCATTGGGCACCATTGTTTTAAAATATTTGTCACTATCATCCCTGCCGAACACCGCCTGCCAAATGACCCATTCAGCCTTGTCGATATCGCCCTTTATCGCCTCGACGTAGTCACGTTTACCGTAAATATACATGGGGATCTGCGCCAATTGACGCCCCACCAGCAGCTCGGGTGGGTGGTCCGTCATGCGAATCAATACGTCGGCCTGCAACTGATTGAGGTTGTGTTGCTCCGAGGTTGCCAGCACAGTAAGGGCTATACCGGGATAGCGCTGCATAAACAGGGCGATGGGTTCGGCGAGGTCGATCAATGAGGTTTCCGGGATTGACAGGGTCAGCGGACCGTCGAGCACGTCGGATTGGCCACGTATTTTGCGCTCGAAATGCAGGCAGCTCTGTTCCACTGATTCTGCCTCGGCGAGCAAACGCTCACCGGCGGTACTGAGCAGATAGCCCTTTTGGCGCCGGGCAAACAACTTCACCTGGCGCTGTTGCTCCAGGCGGGTGATGCGCCGGGACACGGTGACGTGGGTAACGCCAAGATTCCGTGCGGCGCTACTGAGTGATCCGGTACGGGCAAGGGCCAGAAAATAGCGAATATCGTCCCAATCCATCTGTACATTTTCTCACAGTCATTGCGCATTATTTGAACTAACTATAACAGATCGGATTTCGTACACTGTAGTCCGTTTGGTTCATCGAGAGCGATACCTATGCACACCTTGTTCGACGCCCAGTCACTGGCTTTGCGCTATGCCCAGATTGTTGATAACCGCGACTTTGAATCGATGCGGGACATTCTCAGTGAGGACTTTAGCCAGCGCGGTCCAGAGTGGCATTGCGAGAGCGCCGAGCAATTTGTCGGCATGCTCTATAGCCTGGCCGACAACTACAGTGCAACCCTGCATGTGGTGGCCAACCAGATAGGTCAATGGCAGGGAGACCACTACGAAGGTGAAACCTATAGCATCGCGTCCCATATATATGAGAAGGACGGGCAGGGGAGGAAACTGGAAATGGCGATTCGTTACCAGGAAAACGTGGCGTTTATCGACGGCCGTTACTGCTATACCCGCCGCGACGTCAATATCGTCTGGACCAGCGATCATCCACTGAACGGGTAAGTAAAAAATAGTAATAGCTGAAAAAGGGAAGAATATTTATGCGAGTACTTGTTGTCGGTGGCTCGGGCCTGATTGGCGGTGACGCCGCCCTATACCTGCAAGCGCAGGGCCACACTGTCACCATAATGGCCAGGAAAAAGCCCTCTGCCCCGGCCTTGGCCGCGCTGCCGTTTTTACAATGCGACTATGTTAACGACGAGGTTAGCGATGGCCGGCTGAAGGGATTTGACTGGTTGGTATTTGCGGCGGCGGCGGATATTCGCCAGCTTCCCATGGATGGCAGTGTGGAGGCGGAGGCGTTTTACCGCCAAGTGAACGATGAGGCCGTGCCGCGATTTTTTGCCGCAGCACGGGAGGCGGGAATCCAGCGCGCGGTATACATCGGCACCTTCTACCCCCAGGTCGCACCGCAGCAGATTGGCGTGTGCCCTTATGTGACCTCGCGCAGCGTAACCGATGAGGCGGTGCGGGCGCTGGCCTCCGACAGCTTTGCCGTGTGCAGCCTGAACCTGCCCTTTGTATTGGGCCATATCCCTGGCTTGGACATTCCTCATATTGGCGCCCTGGTGGCCTATGCCAGCGGCGCGCTGACAGATTTACCGGTATTCGCGCCCCGGGGCGGCACCAACCATATCAGCTCACATTCCGTTGCGCAGGCGACCTTGTGCGCGCTGCAGCGAGGCGAATCGGGTAAGGCCTATCTGCTTGGTGATGAAAACTACAGTTGGAAGGACTATCTGGAGCTGTGGTTTGCAGCGGCGGGCAATCCCCAGAACCTGCAAGTCTCCGACGAGGATCACCCCCTGTTACCCAATGTCATTATGTTTGCAGGGCCCGGTGCGACAGTGAGCTATGAGCCGGACGATGCCGCCACCTTGGATTACGACCGCCAACAAATTCAAAAAACAATCACAGAGCTGGTACAGGCTTACAGCCAAGTAAAAAGCGTTTAATCAGAGGACATTTACCGCTCTCGATAATTCAACAATCAAAAAGCGTTTTAGCGTTAGCCTGCCGGGAAGTTTGCTGCTTAGCCCCTTTGGGGGCCTAGCCATTGCTCCTGATCTCGCGTCGGGCTGAACCTGATAATAAGAGGAACCTTCGCCATGAAATACCCATGTCTTTTAAGCTGCCTCGTTGGCGGTTGCGTCGCTCCGCTCTCATTTATTGCGAGCAGTACGACGCTACACGCGCAGGAGGTGAGTTCGGTAAAATCCAGTGCAGTAATAGAAGAAGTTGTTGTTACCGCCCGGCGGCGCTCCGAGAATATGCAGGAAATTCCGGTGTCGATTACCGCTTTTACTTCCTCTGATATTGCGGAAGTGGGGATCACCGATATCTCGCATATCAGCGAACTGACCCCGAACCTGATGATTTTGCCTAATTCGGGTGGCAATGACGGCGCCCTGGTTTGTATGCGCGGGCTCTGTCGAACCGATTTCACGATTACCGAAGACCCGATGGTTGGGGTATATATCGACGGTATTTATGTCGGCAAGTCGATCGGTTCTCTCTTCGATGTCGCCGAGCTGGATCGGGTGGAAGTGCTGCGCGGGCCCCAGGGTACCTTGTACGGTAAGAACACCTTGGGCGGCGCGGTTATTCTCCACACGCGCAAACCCTCTGGAGAATTCGGCGCCAAGGCGACAGCAACCGCAGGCAATTATGGGCGCAGGGATGTCAAAGGCTATATTGAGTTTCCTGTAAGCGACACCCTGGCAGCTAACCTGTCATTGTTAAGTAAGAAACGGGATCCCTTTGTGAAAAATACCTTGGGAGACGACCGTTGGGATGAGGACAATCAAGCTCTTCACACCGCCTGGCGCTGGAGCCCCACAGAAAAACTCGATATCGACTATGCCTACGACTGGCAAAAAAAGCGCGAACAACCCATGGCCTCACAGATGACGTCCGCGACTGGTTGGCTGGGTGATCTCTATGGTCAGGATGTACGGCCCAATAGAGAAGACCGGGTGTCGACCTATGGTGCGTCTCACGGTGAAGTGGACCTCAATGCACACGGTCTTACACTGGAATACCAGCTCGACGACAGCGGCGTATTTGAAGACCTGGCGATTAAATCGATCAGCGGCTATCGGCAGGTAGAAAACGACCTCTTGAACAACGCTACCGGTGCCAGCAGTCCGTTTATCTACAACAACGATATTTTTGACTACGACGCCTTTACCCAGGAAGTGCAAATCACGGGTGCGGCCTTCAGTGGTGCTATCGACTTTGTCGTGGGGCTGTTTTACTTCCATGAGCAGGGGGATTACAGCAATGAGCAGGAGATCGATGCCTTTGCTTCCCACGTGCTGCTTACCACTGAAATTGATAATACCAGCAGCGCCTTGTTCACCGAAGTGACCTCTCATCTTACTGAGCAATTGGATCTCACTGTAGGGGTTCGATACACCGAGGAGGATCGCGAGCAAAACCATACCTTGGTCGACTTGACCAGCGATTTCGTGGTGATGGATACCTATCAGCAAAGCTATCTCGGCGAGGCGGCGGCGATTCCGACCAAGATCACCGAGAGCAATGTGTCGCCACGGGTCGCAATAAATTACCAGTGGACTGACCAGCTGATGACCTTTGGTACCTATGCCAGGGGCTTTAAAAGCGGTGGTTTCAATGCGCGTAGCAATACCCCTTTGCAATGGGGGCCCTACGACGATATGCAAGTCGACAGTTACGAGTTGGGCGTGAAGTCGACATGGATGGAAAGTCGTTTGCGGCTAAACCTGACCGCCTTCTACCAGAATTTGAGCGATATGCAGGCCCAGGTCAACGCTGTTGACCCCGGCAACACCCAGGGCGGCTTTTCCATTGTGATCCAGAATGCTGCCGAGGCAACCGTAGCGGGATTTGAAGCGGAGCTGATCTTGCGGCTGACAGAAGGGCTGGATATCAGCGGCGGCTATGGCTACATCGATGCCGAGTACGATGAATTTAACTCCTTCGATGTTAATACCGGTGTTGTCAGCGATATCGCTGATGATCGCGCCTTCGAGTTTACCCCCGAGCACAGTTACAACCTGTCGTTGAATTACACTTTCCCGCGGTTTACTGAGCGTGGCAGCTTGCGGGCGAGACTCGACTGGTCGGGCAGCAGCAAGGTGTACGTTACACCGAAAATCAGCGGTAACGAGGATATCACTCAGGATCGCTATGAGATATTAAACGGGCGAATCAGCTTTGATGATGTCGCGCTGGGCGACGGCGCACTGACATTTTCGCTGTGGGGCAAAAACCTGAGCGACGAGGAGTATAAAATTGGCGGCTTTGAGGTGGATGCGGGTAACGGCGCCCGCGTGGCAACCAGCCAGTGGGGTGAGCCGCGAACTTATGGCGTTGACGTAAGCTACCGGTTCGGCTCGCTGTTTTAACTGGTAGCGGTCACGCCACAGCGTGACC
>JBFEVY010000015.1:0-22020 GCA_041546665.1 Spongiibacteraceae bacterium
CTCCACCGTCATCTGTGGCTCCACCGTCATCTGTGGCTCCACCGTCATCTGTGGCTCCACCGTCATCTGTGGCTCCACCATCATCTGTGGCTCCGCCATCATCGGTCGCACCGCCGTCATCCGTGGCACCGCCATCATCGGTCGCACCACCATCATCGGTCGCACCGCCGTCATCCGTGGCACCGCCGTCATCCGTGGCACCGCCGTCATCCGTGGCACCGCCGTCATCCGTGGCACCGCCATCATCTGTGGCGCCATCGTCATCGTCGTTCTCAGGATCCAGGTTTGTGGCAAAAGGCGTGTGATCCTGTGATTGCCCTTGATAATTGTAGTGACTTGCCGCCGTGCCCAATGCTGTCGCCATTTCATTGGCAAAATCCGAATAGGGAGGCTGATCGATTGAGGCACCATCAACTTCCGCATCAATATCACCATCGGCAATATCTGCTACCAGAGCCTGGAGCATGGTTAGCGCGGGGCGGCCATTAACATCATTTTCAGCGATGTACGCCAAGGCAGCGAGCACCAGCGCGTAATCATCGGCCTCGTTATCTTCCAGCGCGGCAGGGTTATTTGACCCGCCAAGCAAGGTTGGCTTGGTCAAAATATTGTTCAAACCCGGCGCTAATGCCGCGCGCACCATCTCGTTGTACTGATTAACTTGTTCAACACTGAGAGGGAAGGCGTTGTCTCTTAACGCCAATTGATAGGCGAGTTCAGTCAGCGGTGTAATCGCGACATCGTTTGCAGAGGGAGACAGAGCGTGTAATACCGAACCTGTAGGAAAGGGAACCTGGGTCATCAGCGCTTCGTCGTAATACATCGCGTCATCGTCGCCGCTGAGCTCGAAAATAACCGGGCCAAGGTGGTCAGAGGGAAGATCAATCAAGGCTTCGCCATTGTCACCGGTTTCACCCATCGCGATTTCGGAGCTGTTGTCTGGGGCTAGGGCACGCAAGCCTGCCCCCGCCACCATACCCAGGGAAGGCGTAACCAGCACCGTATTGAAGGTTTGGGGGTCTGGGTCAGCACTTTGTTTCTTACTGCCATCGTCATCACAGGATGTCACGGCCATACTGGCCATTAGTGCTAGCGCAATGCGGCTCTTTGTAAAACTCATCATAACCCCCTCAAAATCCCTATTGCTTGCCAAAGCAGCGTTTCGCCGGAAGGCCAAGTGCCACCTTGGGTATTTGCCAGTTTCATAAAACCGTAACGTAAGTCGTCAGAGTGTAGAGAAAATAAAACTGAAGTGGAACACCCCTAAAACGGGGGGAGGGGGCATCAATATGCCGTTATAAACACCGCATTAAATCGGCAAAACGACGTTAAATTCAATCACTCAGATACGGAGCGGGGCAGCGTGGTATTGTGCAAACTGGATGTTCATTGATAGCGGGCAGGCCAGCAGATAAATCGCGGATTTCACGAACCGAGTCCCGGTAGGCTTCTGACTGCGGTTGCAGCAAACGCGCACACTGGACAGCCATTTCCGCTGCTTCAGGGCACTGCAACCGAATAAGGGTATAAGACAGATTATTCCAATTGTCAGCAGCGTGGGGATCGACCACCAGAGACGCAACTAGACCGTCGCGCGCGCGTGAAAAATCACCCCGGGTATAGGCAATATTTGCCAGGCCCAATGCAGCAAGAGCGCCGCCTTCCTCCGGCCAGCGCCGAGCGGCTACCAGATAACCTTGTTCCGCCGCGTCGAGCTGACCCAACTGCTCCAGGTCCGCCGCGGCCTGAAGAAATTTGGCGGATGCGGCAGTCACCGGAGGACTGTCAGGGGAAACGATTGCGAGGGCCCAGGCACCGGCCCGCCGCCAGGTTGCATTGAACGTTTTCAGCGCAACGACTTTTCGCCGGTATTTTCCAGACCGCAAGATGACCTCTGAACGCAGAGCATCGTATCCCACCAAAACCGCGAAATGGTACTGCGGTAACCAGCGTAAACCCTGGTTTTGAAATACCAGCACCGGATTACCGGCGGCCACTTCACTAAAAAGTGCATCCAGCGTCGGTTCTAGTGGGTAAACAAGCAAACCGTAACGCCGGGCCTGGGCCGCCAACTCGATGGCCAAGGTGCCCTGTTTTTCCGGAATGAACAAGGCCTCGGCAAGCGACTCCACCGCAACCGGCGTCCCATTAAACGCCAGCACTGCGGCGAGAGAGGCCGCGCCACATTGCTTTTGCTGCTGGGGGAAAAACGGTACCTGCTCCAGCTCGACTCGCTGTGGCGTGTCAGCCGGCAACTGCAAAACCGGCAGTGCGCTACAGGCACCCAAGCCGAGCATAACCACCAGGGCGAAGGCTATCCGCCGCATCGTGGCCAGCGCTGGTCCGTTAGCGATTAATGCAGTTTATGAAGGAAAAGATATTCGTGGCGCAAAGCATATCAGTGATCACAAACACCACAAAAACCGTCAGCAGCACACCCACCACGCCTTGACCCGCAGGCAGGCTCTGAATCTCTTGATTGAGTTGCTCAAGTTCGGCAGGGGTTAAACTTGCCACGCGCTGCTCGACCTGATCGGCATCCACACCCATCGCCTGCAACTGCGCTTTAACGCCTTGCTCGTTGATTGCCTCCAATAACTGGGCGCGATCATATTCCGCAGCATGTTCTGCTATCGCCGCCTGGCTGCTCACCATTGCCGCCTGCGCAGAAACGCTCAACAAGCTGGACAGGACCAGCGCGACGCTGGCCAGTAGCGAAATCAGGGACCGTTGCTTACTTTTCATATTTTTCTCCAAGGACAATGACTTTAATATTTGCCCGACACCCAGGCTCACAGTGTTAACTAAGCTAATTCCGAAACCGGTGCAGTACAAGGAAATAGCCCGCAGGACACGCCAACAACTCAAAAACTACCAAAAGTCCCTGTAATTTTGCGATATTTTTCGTCAAGCTTGGCAACCTTTTCCCCACCGAGGGCCGTACCCTGCAACGCAAAGCCTACCTAATCCTGACCCTTGTCTCGCTGATCTGGGCTGGTAACGCGATCGCCGGGAAGCTTGCCGTCGACCATGTCTCACCCATGCTTCTGACCCAGTTGCGATGGCTATTTGCAACGGCCATCATCCTCCCACTGGCCTGGTTAGACCTGAAACGCGATTGGCCGGTACTGCGCCAACATCTCGCGTTTATGTTTTGCCTGGGCGCCGCCGGCTTTGCCTGCTACAACACACTTTTTTATCTAGCCTTGAACCATACCTCAGCCATCAACGTCACGATCCTGCAATCCGCCATGCCCCTGATGGTATTTCTGGGGAACCGCTTGCTGTTTGGTGTCCGCTTTAGCGCCATGCAGGTAGTAGGGTTTGCGCTCACATTATTCGGGGTCGCGCTGGTTGTCGCGCAAGGCACGCTCAGCACCCTGTTACAGCTGGATCTGAACCGCGGCGACCTACTGATTCTGCTCGCCGTGCTATTTTACGGTGGCTATACCCTGGCACTGCGCTACAAACCCACTGTCCACTGGCGCTCCGCTATCGCGGTTCTGGCCAGCTCAGCGAGTCTCGCCTGCCTGCCCTTTACCGCCTTTGAAGTGCACGCCGGCAACGCGCTATTCCCGGACTGGACGGGACTGGCCGTTGTCGCCTACATCGGCATTTTCCCATCTTTATTTGCCCAGACCCTGTATATGCGCGGGGTGGAATTAATCGGCGCTAACCGGGCCAATTTATTTATTAACCTGGTACCGGTGTTTGGTGCCATTCTCGCCGTATTTGTACTGGGCGAACACCTCAGGGCTTACCAACTGGCGGCCCTGATCACCGTACTCGGGGGGATTTACCTGGCAGAGCAGGGCACTAAAACCCGGCAGCCCGACGCCACTCGCTAATCGGCGACGTAAATCGCCAGCTTTCCAGTATTGCCGCCGGTTAACAATTTTGGCAGTGCAGCCTGGGCGTTTTCCAAACCGTGAACGAGGTGATTTTTATTGATCAGCTTTCCGGCTAGCAACCACTGCTCCATGGTTTTCAACAGCTCGGGGACCTGGTCCAAATAATCGAGGATTAAAAAGCCTTCCATACGCAGCCGCCGCGTGGTGATCAGAGGCAGGTTCTTAATACCGTACTGTTCCGCCCGGCCGTATTGCGACACACTGCCGGAGGCTACAATACGTCCTTTGATACACATATTCGCCAACGCCGCTTCCAGAATTTCGCCACCGACATTATCGAAGAACACTTCGACCCCTTCGGGAATCGCCTCGCGAATTGCCGCCTCCAGGTTACCTGCTGCCTTGTAGTCAATCACACCATCGAGTTGGAGTGCCTCTTTAAGAAACTGACACTTCTCCGCACCACCCGCAAGGCCATAGACATGCGCCCCCGCTGCCTTCGCAATCTGCGCTGCCATTATGCCGGTGGCTCCGGCCGCGCCACTGACCAATACCCGCTCACCGGCTTGCAAACGACCGACTTCCATCATGCCGATATAGGCAGACCAACCGGTAATGCCCAGGGTACCGATATAGGCATCCAGAGGAACCTCCGGATGGGGCACGATTTTCATCGTGACCTTGTCGTTCAGCAGTGCCTCGCCGTCGACAACGGCATAGTCCGCCCAACCCTGCAAGGCCATCACGTGCTCACCAGCCGCAAAGGCGGGGTGTTCCGAGGCCGCAATACGACCGATGATATTGCCGCGCATTACATCGCCAATCTGCAGTTGATCGAGATAGTCTTTTTTCTCACTCATCCACAACAGATTAGACGCATCCAGTGACAGCAGTCGGGTTTGAATCAAGACCTGGCCCGGCTCCAGCGGCGCGAGCGGGCGCTCTTCCCAGCGCAGCTCGCCACCGTCGAGACCGTCCTTCGCATAGTGATCGATAATCCAGGCGTGATACGTTGTAGGTAATGTCATGGCAAACCTTTGTTATTAAAAATGGGGGGCGCTTCAGGGCAAAAGAATCACCGAACCGGTTGTCTTGCGGCCTTCAAGATCATCGTGCGCCTGGCGGGCATCGGCCAGGGCATACCGGGCACCGATATCGACTTTCACTACACCCGCGCCAAGCACATCGAACAGTTCATTTGCCGTCGCCAACAGCTCCTGCCGCGTCGCCGTATAATGAAACAGGCTCGGGCGAGTCAGAAAATACGCCCCTGGAGCAAGCTGCGCCATTTGCACCGAAGGCACCGCACCGGATGACTGGCCAAAGCTGACCATCATCCCCAGCCGTTTCAGGCACTTCATGGAATCGTCAAAGGTGTCCTTGCCAACCGAATCGTAGACCACTTCAACCCCCTGGCCGCCGGTAATTTCCTTTACGCGCTCGGAAACCGATTCCTGCCGGTAGAGAATGGGGTAGTCGCAGCCACAGGCCTTGGCGATAGCCGCCTTGTCCTCGGAGCCCACCGTGCCGATCACGGTTGCCCCCAGATGCTTGGCCCACTGGCAAACCAACTGACCGACACCACCGGCGGCGGCATGGATGAGAATGGTGTCACCCGGCTTCACCGGGTAGGTGCGGCGCAACAGATATTGTGCGGTCATGCCCTGCAGCATGGCAGCGGCCGCATGTTCAAAGCCGAGCGGCTCCGGCAGCTTCACCAAGCCCGCCGCCGGCATAATCCGCGCCTCGGCATAGGCGCCCAGGGGCTGCGCGGCATAGGCGACCCGGTCACCGACACTCAACTCGCTGACGCCCGCGCCGACCGCCTCAATCACACCCGCGCCCTCAAGGCCTATACCTGACGGCAGAGAAGCCACCGGATAGAGGCCGGTGCGGAAATAAATATCGATATAGTTGAGCCCGACAGCGTGCTGGCGCAACAGGACTTCACCAGGCCCCGGTGCGCTGAGCGCAAGTTCTTCCCAGCGCAATACGTCACTGCCACCGGTTTCGTGAAATCGAATTGCTTTCGTCATACTGCACCCCGTAAATACCCTGCCGGATCAGCAGTTGAAATTAAGGCTGCCGGTTGTGGCCACTGGACATGCAAGCAAACAGCAACCGGGACGAGCTAGCCGGGCTGGGACCTTACCAAGCACCTGCGTCATAAACCAGATACGCGGTATAGGCGATATAACACAACAGGAACACCGCCCCTTCAAAACGGCTGATCCTGCGCCCTTTGCGGCTGGTCAGTGACGACAGGAAAAACAACACGGTTAATGCGAGCATAACGGGATAGTCACGACTCACCACCGCAAGATCAATTGCACCGGGGCTGATAACACCGGGCAGAGCCATTACACCGAGCAGATTAAACAGGTTTGAGCCAACCACGTTGCCAATGGCGATATCGTGTTCGTTTTTGCGTGCGGCAGCGATGGACGCCGCCAACTCAGGCAGGCTGGTACCAATTGCCACCACCGTCAGGCCAATGATCAGATCACTGATACCGAAAAACTCCGCCAGATTAACCGCGCCCCAAACCAGCATACGGGCCGACACCATCAACAATACCAAGCCCAGCAACAGCCAACCCAGCGCCGCATTGAGACTCATGTCGTGGGGAATTTCCGCCTCAAACTCTGCGGCGATAACATCGTTTTGGCTGCGTCTGGCTTCCCAGATCTGGCGAAACACCACAGCGACAAAACCACCCAGTAGAATAGCGCCGTCTTTGACGTCGAGTTCACCGTCGCGCACCAGGAAAAAGCCCAGGGCCATTACGATCAGCAACAGGGGAATTTCCCGGGTAACCAGTTTGGATTCCACCTTCAAGGGAATCAGCAACACGGTCAGGCCCATAATCAGACCAATATTGGTGATATTGGAGCCCAGCGCATTGCCCACCGAGAGCCCCGATTGACCACCATAGGCAGCGATGCCAGAAACCAGCATCTCCGGGGCAGAGGTACCGATGCCCACCACAAGAATACCGATCACCAGAGGAGAAATACCGAGGATTGAGGCCGTAGCAGATGCCCCCATCACAAAACGATCGGCGCTCCAGACGAGCAAAACAAACCCGAGCAATATCGCGGCAAGCGTAAAGATCATGTGGATTCCAAAAGGTTAGAGAGATTGGCGAACCAATTCGATGACAGACTTGGTTTCGGGGCGCACACCGCGCCAGATACAAAAGGATTCTGCGGCTTGCTCAACCAGCATACCCAGGCCATCGGAGACCGCCCAGGCCGTTTCTGCCGCCGCCCAACGCATAAAAGGCGTGGGGTCGGCACCATACATCATATCGTAGGCGCAGGCTTCACTGCTTAATATCTGTCCCGGCAGCGGTGGCATCTCACCGCTTAAGCTGGCACTGGTACCGTTGATAATGAGGTCAAATTGCGCACCGCCGAGTTCGTCGAAGCTGCACGCTCGCAGCTGCCCCTGTCCGGCAAAAATCTCGGTAAGATCGAGGGCCTTTTGCACTGTGCGATTTGCGATCACCATTTCGGCAAGACCATTTTTTAGCAGCGGGCCGAGAATGCCCCGCACCGCGCCACCAGCGCCCAAAATCAGCACTCGCCGCCCGGACAGATCCCAGCCCAGGTTGTCGTGCATATCCCGCACCAGCCCGACGCCATCGGTATTGTCGCCGTAGATTCCGCCGTCGTCGCTGACCGCGAGGGTGTTCACCGCCCCCGCCAGGCGCGCACGCCCGCTGAGCTCGTTTGCAAAACCGAAGGCATCCAGCTTAAACGGCACCGTGATATTGAGGCCTTTGCCACCATGGTCAAAAAACTGCCGGGCGGCTTCATTGAAGCGACCGAGCTCTACCTTGTGACTGCGGTAGCGCAACTGCTGACCCGTTTGCTCCGCAAAGGCCTGGTGAATCATTGGCGATTTACTGTGTTTTACCGGATTGCCGAACACAGCGTATTGATCGATCTTTTCCATAAACAAGGTATTTCTAGTCGTGAAGCACTGGCAGTTAAGCCGAGCTTCGTTGCGTTGCGGCCTTAGCCATTGAGCCAGTCGCGTGCAGGTAAAAAGTCTCGGGTCAGCGCTGCTTCAGCACTGTCCTCGTCTGGCGCCCAATTATACTCCCAGCGCACCAGGGGTGGCATTGACATAAGTATCGATTCGGTTCGTCCACCGCTCTGTAAACCAAACAATGTGCCCCGGTCGTACACCAGATTGAATTCCACATACCGCCCCCGGCGATATAATTGAAACTGGCGCTCGCGCTCCCCCCACTCAAGATTTCGACGGCGCTGAATAATCGGCAGATAGGCCTCAACGTAGGAATCACCCACCGCCTGCATAAAGCCAAAACAACGCTCGAAACCACCCTCGTTGAGGTCGTCAAAGAACAGCCCACCCACACCGCGCGCCTCGTCCCGGTGCTTTAGATAAAAATACTCGTCGCACCACTTTTTATAGCGCGGATAGACATCATCACCAAAGGGCGCACAGGCCGCTGCCGCGGTCTGGTGCCAGAAACGACAATCCTCTTCAAAACCGTAGTAGGGGGTCAGGTCGTAGCCACCACCAAACCACCACACCGGCGGCTCACCGTCCTTTTCTGCGACAAAAAACCTGACGTTGGCGTGGCTGGTCGGTACGTAGGGATTATGGGGGTGGATCACCAGCGACACACCCATTGCCTGGAATCGTCGACCGGCCAACTCGGGGCGGTGCGCGGTGGCACTGGCAGGCATGGCATCACCCGTGACGTGAGAGAAGTTCACACCGCCTTTTTCTATCACCGCGCCATCGGTAATCACTCTGCTGCGGCCACGCCCCCAATCGTCTTCGACAAAGCCCGCGCGGCCGTCTTCCGCTGCGAGCGCGTCGCAAATTCGGTCTTGTAGGCCCATCAAGTAACGCTTAACTGCGGGTATATCAATGTCGCTCATCGGTTTCTCCTGAGATTGGGGAGGGGACGGCTGTTCAGGCACCGCGCAGTATCTTACCACTGAGTGCATCGCGGATGGTGGTCGGCTGTCCCAGACCACCAAGGGCGCCCGGCAAGTAGTAATCGACCCCGGCGCCAAAATAGGACTGCGCTTCATACTGACTGCGCGCAGGTTCACGGCCCGCCGGATTGGCCGAGGTCGACACCAGGCAACTGTTCGCCGCTCGGCATAACGCCCTAGTAAGTGAGTGGTCACTTACGCGCACCGCCACACTATTGTGGCGACCGCGCACCCAGCGCGGTGCCCAGCGATCATCTGGAATCACCCAAGTATTGGGGCCTGGCCAGCTCGCCAACACGGCCTCTCGGGCCGCCTCAGGCAGCGCTGCCAGCAGCGGCTGAAGACGGGTAATATCGTCGCAAACCAACAACAGCCCCTTGCCCGGGTCGCGCTGTTTGAGCGACCAGATTCGGCTCACCGCGGCAAAATTTTCCGGCAAACACGCCAAACCCCAAACCGCCTCGGTGGGGTGACTGATCACCCCCCCTGCATTGAGCAGGTCTACCGCGCGGCGAAGCCGGTATTCTCCCACAAGCCTAGCCATAAAAAATCGTCTCGTTGTCTCGTGTTCGGTCGCCCCTGAAAAGCCCCAGAAGCGCGGCAAAAGTACTGAAGGCACTAGGCAAATGCAAGCAAAACCGCCGCATCAGCGGCACCGTAACCACGCGGCACCGCGCTGCTCCGCCCAGCCATCTAACTCCAGCTCTGCCAGGGCACCCATCAGCTGCATCACCGGCAAGCCGCTTCTGGCCGCCAGGCTATCCAGCGACTGTGGCTCATAGGCAAGCAATTGGTATACCGGATTGCCCAGAGGGGGATGACTTGCGCCATCAGGCGCGGCTGCCACCGAGGCCGCCAGTGTCCAGCCCGAGAACTCCTCAACAATATCCGCCACCGTTTCAACCAACTTTGCACCCTGGCGAATCAGCGCATTGCACCCCCGACTCGCGGGGTTGTGCAGAGAGCCGGGGAGGGCAAAAACCTCGCGATTCTGCTCCATGGCCTGGCGCGCCGTGATTAAAGAGCCACTCTGCACCGCTGCCTCCACCACCAGCACCCCGAGGCTCATCCCGCTGATAATGCGATTTCGACGCGGAAACAAATGCCGCAACGGTGCGGTACCGGGCGGCACTTCGCTGAGCATCAGGCCGCCCTCGACGACCTCCTGGTAAAGCGCGGCGTGGCGGCGCGGGTACACCACATCGACGCCGCAACCCAACACCGCCACCGTTGGCGCACCCGCGCTGAGCGCCCCTCGGTGCGCCGCACCATCGACGCCCAGCGCGAGGCCACTGACAATACAAAAGCCGGCTTCTCCCAGAGCACGACCAAAGGCCTCTGCGTCACGGAGTCCACTTTGGGTTGGCCGGCGACTACCGACCACCGCCAGCATCGGTTTTTCGCAAATGTCGAGCTGACCCCGATAGTAGAGCAGCGGCGGCGGGTCGCTGATTTCGCGCAACAGCTCCGGATAATCCGCGTCCCCCAAACCGCAAAGACCAATTCCCTGGGCGCTGAGTGAGTCAACCACGTCGGCCACGCCTGCGGCGTCGCGCTGACAGGCTTCCAAATGCCGAAGCTCATCACGCTTTAACAACGCGCACCACTGCTCGGGCTCAGCAAGCATCAGTGCTCGCAATCGGTTCGGGGGGAGGTTAAGTGCTTGCTGGCAGTGCAGCCAGAAATATGCTGAAGATTCGTCCACGGCGCTTCCCTGCAAGTGACGAGTTGTGTGTGCGACCGCAAGTCCCTTTGCGGTGACTATTCCAACTAAGGGTTCTTAACGGTATCGCCCACCGCGAGGGCCTGTTCGGCCTTGAGTACCAACGCATAGCTGAGCTTTTCAAAGGAGCGGAACACCATCAGGATTCCCGCCCGGACATCCGGGGCTTGAAGCCGCTCATTGGTGATTGGGTCGCGCACCACCACACCCCGCGTGTAGATCGCCATGACGTCACCACTCTGCAGGCCATTGCGCTCACCGAGGTTCAGCACCACCACATCCATGCTGCCCACCTGGGTCAAGCCGCCCTCGACAGCAATGATCGAGCCCGTTAACTCCTGAGCCGGCGCCTTGGGTTCAAAGCGCGCATTGAGCTTGCGCTCTTCCAGAGGCAGAAAACGGTCGGCGCGGCGGATTTCCTGGGTGCTGCGGGTCAACCCCAGGGTAGAAATATCGTCGGTGGTCGCCAGCAGGTTTGCCGTCCCGATATCAATGGCTTCAATGCCCAACACCTCACCAGACCGGGGGTCGGTATACACCTTACCGCGACGATAAATGCCAAAGTTCTCCGCATCGGTAAAATCACCACGGCCGAGAATCTGGTCGCCGGCACCCGCAACAATATTGCCGCGTTTTCCAGACAGCACGTAGGGCGCTGTCTCGAGTTCGTCATCGGTCACAATCCGGCTGCGCGACAAAAAGGAGCTGATCGCGTCGAGGGGAATCGCGGGAATTGCGTCGCCAATATCAGAAATTCGCATTTGTGGGGTCAGCTTGACCACACCGCCGGCATTGCCGGACTGATTGCGCACCAGCACCGGACGCCCGTCCACCCATTTGAGGGTTAACACATCGCCGGGGTAAATCAGGTGAGGGTTTTCAACCTGGGGGTTGTAGTACCACAATTCCGGCCACAACCAGGGGTCACTGAGGAACATCGCCGATATATCCCACAGCGTGTCGCCCTTCTTAACCACGTAACTCTGTGGGTGACCCGCCTTGAGCGACAGGACATCGCCGGCCTGCGCCGCAGCCATGATCAGGCCAAAGCAGATTCCCATGAGGGTTCGTTTCATATCGTTGTCCTTATTGGGATCGGGAGTTACTCCGCGCCTCCTCAATGTATAATATAGAAGGTTACCGCAGCTTAGCGACGCTTATCAGTGTATTTGACCTGAATTTCTCAAGAAATATACCGCGGAAAATCCTTATTACAGTAGTATCTTAGCAACAGTTTTGAAACTTTCACGACAACTCGGTCACAATCAACCATGGCAGTACTAGAGATTCTTGAATTCCCCGACCCCAAATTGCGCACCGTTGCCAAACCGGTCACGGTTGTCGACGATCGGATTCGCACATTGATCGACGACATGTTTGAAACCATGTACGACGCACCCGGTGTTGGCCTGGCTGCCAGCCAAATTGATGTTCACGAGCAAATTGTGGTCATAGACGTCAGCGAAGACAAAAGCGAGCCGCTGGTCTTTATCAACCCGGAAATCACCGTGCTGGACGCAGAGATCTTCGAATACGACGAGGGCTGCCTGTCGGTACCCGGCTTTTACGAAACCGTGAAGCGCCCCCGGCACATTCGAGTCAAAGCCCTGGATCGCGACGGCAAACCTTTTGAAATGGAGCCCGAAGGCCTGCTTGCGGTCTGCATTCAACACGAACGCGACCACCTGCTGGGCAGGCTGTTTGTCGACTATATCTCCCCCCTGAAGCGCAACCGCATTCGCAGCAAACTCGAAAAACAACATAAACGACAGGCCTGATATGAGCTCTTCCAACTCGGCCGGCGACCGCGGTCGCCTGCGGCTGGTCTTTGCCGGCACCCCGGAGTTTGCCGCACACCACCTCGACGCCCTGATTGAAAGCGGCGAGCACGATATTGTTGCCGTGTACACCCAGCCCGACCGCCCGGCGGGCAGGGGCAAAAGGCCCACCCCGAGCGCGGTGAAACGCCGCGCCGAGCAGGCGGGGCTGCCAGTGTATCAACCCCTGAACTTCCGCAATGAAGACGACCGCGCCGCCCTGGCAGCGCTGCAGCCGGATATTATGGTGGTGGTGGCATACGGCCTGATTTTGCCCCAGGCGGTGCTGGATATTCCGCGACTGGGCTGCCTGAATGTTCACGCCTCGCTGCTACCTCGCTGGCGGGGCGCCGCACCGATACAGCGCGCTATCGAGGCGGGCGACGAGGAAACCGGCGTCACCATCATGCAGATGGAGGCTGGCCTGGACACCGGCCCGATGCTGAACAAAGCGAGTTGCGACATCCGCAGCGACGACACCGCCGCCAGTCTTCACGACCGGCTGGCAGCACTCGGCGGCCCGGCATTACTGGCCACCCTGCGCGCCGCGGCCGCGGGGGCCATTGAGGCCGAAGCCCAGGACGACAAGCTGAGCAACTACGCCAGTAAAATTGAAAAGGACGAAGCGGAAATCGACTGGTCGCTGGATGCCACCACACTCGACCGCCGGATCAGGGCGTTTATCCCGTTTCCAATCTGCTACACCCAACTTAATGGCGAGCGGGTTCGTATCTGGCAGGCCCACCCCGAGTCCGAAGAGGGCCTCCCCGGTAGCATTTTGCGCGCCGACAAAAACGGCATTCTGGTCGCCTGTGGTACCGGCAGCCTGAGTATTCAGCGCCTGCAACTCCCCGGGGGCAAGCAACTCAGCGCTCAGGAAGTCCTCAACGCCCGCGCCGAACAATTCCAGCCCGGTATTTGCCTGGGCAACAGCGCCCCCGCCGATAAGAAGTAGGCCCTATCGTGTCTGACAAATCACAATGCCCGCGCCTTGCCGCTGCCCGTTGCCTGGCTGGAGTCAGTGCCGACGGACTTTCGCTGTCGCGCCAGCTGCCCATTTTTGAGCGCGATCTCCCCCCCGAGCAGAGACCACTGTATCGGGAACTGTGCTATGGCACCCTGCGGGAATACTGGCGCCTGGAAGCCGCCCTGCGCCCCATGTTCAGCAAGCCCCTGAAAAGCCGCGATTGCGATGTCAAAATGCTGGTGTATGTGGGTACTTACCAGCTTCTCAATACACGAATACCAGAACACGCTGCGATTAATAGCTGCGTGGAAGCCTGCCGGAAGCTGAAGAAAAAATGGGCCACGGGCCTAGTGAATGCCATTCTTCGCCGCGTCCAGCGCGAGCGGGACTCCCTGTTTGAACACCTCCCCCCAGCAGCCCGCAACGGCTTTCCGGACTGGTTGTACAAGGCGATCATGGAAGCCTGGCCCGAGGACGCCGCCAATATCTTCAGCGCCAGCAATCAGCACCCACCATTTTGCCTGCGGGTAAACCGCCGGCACGGCAGTCGCGACGCCTATATTGAGCGCCTCAGCGAACAGGGGATTAACGCTCAAGCCTGCGATTTTGCGCCCCAGGGCCTGCGCCTCGACCAGGCTTGCCCGGTCAACCAGCTTCCCGGTTTCAGCGAGGGTGACATCAGCGTGCAGGACGAAGCCGCGCAACTGTGTTGCGAGCTGCTGGATCTACAGGCAAACCAGCGGGTACTCGACGCCTGCGCCGCCCCCGGAGGGAAAACCTGCGCCATACTCGAAGCCGAACCAGCGCTGAGTGAGCTGGTGGCAGTGGAAGTGGACGCAGCGCGTATGGATCGCATCGAAGACAATCTCGAGCGGCTGGGCCTGAACGCGGCCCTGCACTGTGCCGACGTCGGCGATGTGTCTAGCTGGTGGGACGGCCAGCTTTTTGACCGCATTCTACTCGACGCCCCCTGTAGCGCGACCGGGGTGATTCGGCGCAATCCCGATATTCGCTTGCATCGCCGGGCGGAGGACATACCCAGCCTCGCCCAACTCCAGGGCCAGTTACTCGACGCGCTGTGGCCTACCCTGCAACCGGGGGGCCTGCTGCTTTACGCAACCTGTTCGATTCTGCCGGCGGAAAATGAAGCCGTTGTCAGCGGGTTTCTGGACCGCCAGGTGGATGCCCGCACGCTTCCTATCGATGCTGGCTACGGCATAGACCGGGCAGGGGCGCGGCAACTGTTTCCCCTTGCCGGTGGCCACGACGGTTTCTTCTACTGTCTGCTACAGAAGGCTTGAGCGACACGCACGAATCAACGCACAATGGGCGCCTGATGCAACAGCGGACACCCGAATGAAAATTATTATTCTCGGCGCCGGGCAGGTCGGCGGTACCCTGGCGGCCAACCTCGCCAGCGAGCACAATGATATTACCGTTGTCGACACCGATTCCCAGCGCCTGCAGGAATTGCAGGATCGCCTGGATATCGGCACGGTCAACGGTCCCGCTTCGCACCCGGACATTCTCACCAAGGCCGGCGCCGAAGACGCCGATATGCTGATTGCGGTAACCAGCAGTGATGAGATCAATATGGTGGCCTGTCAGGTGGCCTCTACGCTGTTCCGCACCCCCACCAAGATTTCCCGGATTCGCTCCAGTTCCTACACTCAGGTAGAGAAGCTGTTTGGCCCCGAGGCCATCCCCATCGACGTGTTTATCAGCCCCGAGGAACTGGTTACCAAATACATCAAACGCCTGCTGCAATACCCCGGCGCGCTGCAGGTACTGGATTTTGCCGACGGCAGAGTGCAGTTGGTGGCAGTAAAGGCCTATTACGGCGGGCCACTGGTGGGTAACCAACTGGCCGCCATCCGCGAACATATGCCCAATATCGACACCCGGGTAGCGGCTATCTTCCGGCGCGGCAATGCCATCGAACCCACTGGTACAACAGTGGTCGAGGCGGGAGATGAAGTGTTCTTTATCGCCGCCAAGAAAAATGTCATGCCGGTAATGAGTGAGCTGCGCCGCATCGACACTCGCTACAAGCGCTTGATGGTCGCCGGCGGCGGCAATATTGGTGAACGACTGGCCAAAGCGCTGGAACCCCTCTACAACGTCAAAATCATTGAGCGCAGCTACGAGCGCTGCCGCTATCTTTCCGAGCAAATGCGTAGCGCGATTGTCTTGCACGGCAGCGCCTCCGACCACGAAATGCTCGCCCAGGAGAATATTGACGATATCGATGTCTTCCTGGCCCTGACCAACGACGACGAGGCCAACATCATGTCGTCACTGCTCGCCAAACGCATGGGCGCCAAAAAGGTCATTACCCTGATTACCAATCCGGCGTATGTCGATCTCGTTCAAGGCGGCGAAATTGATATCGCCGTCTCTCCCCAGCAAATTACCATCGGCAGCCTGCTAACCCATGTTCGCCGCGGCGACATTTACAATGTGCACGCGCTGCGACGCGGCGCCGCTGAGGCCCTGGAGATTATCGCCCACGGAGACAGTCGCTCGTCCCGGGTGGTGGGCCGACGACTCGACGAAATCGACCTGCCCGACGGTGTCACCATCGGCGCGATAGTGCGCGGTGATGAGGTTCAAATTGCCCACAGCCATCTGGTGGTAGAATCCGACGACCACCTAATTCTGTTTCTGGTGGACAAGAGCAAAATCACTGCCGTGGAAAAACTATTCCAGGTCGGCTTCACCTTCTTCTGAGCGCCGCCAGTTATGCATTTAGTTGTCATTGCACGCATTATTGGCATCCTGTTGATGATTTTCAGCCTGACAATGGGCGTGCCGGCGGCCTTGTCCTTCATTTTTAACGATGGGGTACTGCAGGCCTTTGGCACTGCCTTTGCGCTGACTTTTTGCAGCGGCCTGGCGCTGTGGTTACTCAGCGGAAAACGCCAGGCAGACCTCGGTATTCGCGACGGCTTTTTGGTGGTTTCGCTGTTCTGGACGGTGCTCGGCCTGTTCGGCGCACTGCCGTTTTACTTGGCAGAGCATCCAGGGTTATCCCTGAGCGAAGCCGTTTTTGAATCGATTTCGGGCCTGACCACCACCGGCGCAACGGTCATTATCGGCATCGACGAACTGCCGATTTCCATCCTGTTTTACCGGCAGTTTCTGCAGTGGCTGGGGGGCATCGGGATCATCGTTATCGCCGTTGCCATACTCCCGATTCTCGGTATCGGCGGGATGCAGCTCTATCGGGCCGAAACTCCGGGGCCCGTCAAAGACAACAAACTCACCCCGAGGATTACCGGCACCGCCAAGGTGTTGTTCCTGATGTATGTTGCGCTTACCGGGGTGTGCACGCTGGCCTACTGGCTTGCCGGAATGACCTTCTTTGACGCCATCTGCCACGCCTTCTCTACCATCGCCATCGGCGGCTTTTCCACCCACGACGCCAGCATGGGCTATTTCGACAGCCCCTTGATCCTATTGTTGTGCTCGGTCTTCATGTTATTCGCCGGGATGAGTTTTGCCGTGCATTTTCAAGTCTGGCGGGCCAAAGCTCCCAGCCAGTATTTTCAGGATTCAGAGAGCAAATTCTATCTGGGCGTGATTGCCGTGTCCGCCGTGATCATCTGCTCCTATCTCATCATCAGCGAACACCACGAGCCCTGGGAGGCGGTTTATCACGGTATCTTCCACACCATCTCAATTGCAACCACGGCAGGATTTGGTGCCTCCGACTTTTCCAGTTGGCCAACCTTTTTACCCGTGACCCTGATTATGCTGTCCTTTATGGGCGGCTGTGCCGGCTCCACCGGCGGCGGTATGAAAGCCGTGCGGGTGATGTTGATTGCCAAGCAGGGCATACGTGAAATGAAGCAATTGATTCACCCCAACGCCGTCATTCCGCTAAAAATTGGCCAGCACCGCGTCGAGGCCAAGGTAGTCAGTGCCGTGTGGAGCTTCGTTGCGGTGTATATGATCTCCTTTGTAATTATCACCCTGACTATGATGAGCTTCGGCCTGGATTCACTGTCCGCCTTCTCAGCAACCGCCGCCTCGATCAATAATATGGGCCCGGGACTGGGTGAAGTCGCAGCGAATTATCATACCGTCGACGCTGGCGGCAAATGGGTACTCTGCTATGCCATGCTCCTTGGCCGCCTGGAGATATTTACCTTGCTGGTGATTATGACCCCGGCCTTCTGGCGCCATTGATCACAGCGAATAAACAATGTCTGCGACCACAACAAACAACGACAAATGGGATCGACGTTATAGCGGTAAAACGCCGGCGATCAAGCCCTGCCAACTACTGCAAAATTTTGCCGATCAGCTCCCGCAACAGGGCCGCGCACTGGACTTGGCCTGTGGCCTGGGCGGAAATGCCCTGTTTCTGGCCGAGCGCGGACTGCACTGCGAGGCCCTGGATTACTCACCTGTTGCTATCAAAGCACTAAATACCTTCGCACTTCAGCATAACCTGTCTGTTAGTGCCGCAGTACGGGACATCGAACAAGACTATCTCCCTCCCGAAAGCCGCTATGACGTTATCGTGGTAAGTTACTTTTTGTTCCGGCCGTTACTGAGCGCCATAAATCAGGCATTGGCGCCCGGCGGCCTGTTGTTTTATCAAACGTTCAACCGCAAACGGCCGGAATGCGGCGGCCCCCAGAACCCCGATTTTTTATTGGCAGAAGGAGAGTTGCCAAAGGCAATGCCGGAGCTAACGGTCGTGTTTAACGACGAAGACTACCTCGCCGTCTCCGGCCGCCCAGCCGAGTCGGCCATAATTCTGCAAAAACCCTGCTAAAGACCGGGATATTCCCCAACGAGTACGGTACTATCAGAGCGTTAGTTTGACTTATAAACTCGATAAGGCCGTTTGATAATAAGGCCCAAAGTTATCCTGCCTATGATGTACCTGTTGCTGGCCATCACCATTATTAGCACCGCGGTCGCTCTGCACTATTGGCAGCGCAGCCAACGCATGCGCAAGCAATTGACCACGGCAAAGTTTAGCCACGAGCAACTGGAGCTGTTGCTCGGACAGAGTAACTCTATTCTGATACTGATGACCCCCGAAATGGAGACCGAGTATCTACACAGCGCTCACGCGGCGGCTCTGGGCTTCAATCTTCACACTGTGTTGCCCAACTGGGCAGCCCCCTTGCGCAATGAGGCCCTGAATCAGATTCGTCAGGGCCTGAGCTGGCATGGCGAACTCAAGGTACCCAGTGACAAGGGGGACAGCGTACTTGCCGCCGCGGCGCTGCCGGTGCTCGATAAGGACCAGGTATTACGAAACATCATCGTTAAGCTGGATAATATCACCGACCACAAAAAACTCGCTGACCGCCTGTTTGTGCAACAACACTATAATTCGCTGACGGATTTACCCAATCGCCACCACGCCCTGATCCAGCTCAGCCGAAGTATTCGCCAGTGCCGGGCACAGCACAGTGAATTTATGCTGCTGCACATCGACCTCGACCGTATTCACTTTATAAACGATACCCTAGGCCACCAGATCGTAGACCAGCTATTTATCGAGACGGCCAGTCGCCTGCGCCGCAGTGTTCGAGAAGGACAAATATTGGCTCACCTGGGCGCCGATGAGTTTTTGATTATTCTCGAAGAGCAAAGCTGTGTAGAGGAAGCGGCCATTCTCGCCGAGGTGATTCTAGAACGTCTTCGCGAGCCCTACCGGATTTTACAGCACGATATATCGATTACTGCCAGCATTGGAACCGCACAGTATCCGCAAGACGCCACCGACGCCGCCACCCTGATGCGCCGCGCTGAAGCGGCCATGTTTGAAGCCAAGCGCCAGGGCGGAAATCGCTTCTGTCATTTCAAATCAGACCTCAGTGGCCAACTGGTTCAACGGGTGGAAATTGAAAGTCAGTTGCGTCAGGCCATCGCCAAGGATGAACTGGCGCTATATTTTCAGCCGCTGATCGACGCTCGCAGCAATACGCTTTGCGCAGCGGAGGTTCTGCTGCGCTGGCGCAACAACGCACTCAATAACCCCGGCCCGGATCAGTTTATTCCCATAGCAGAAGAAACCGGGTTAATTGTGGAAATCGGCGAATGGGTTCTGTTAAATGCCTGCAAGCAAGCCGTGGCCTGGCGCAGGGAAGGGCTGCCCAATATCAAAATTGCGATTAATATTTCCGCTCGTCAGTTTGAGGACCAGGCCATTCTCGACTGCGTTCAAAACGCGCTGAAACAATCCGGCCTGCCAGCAAGCCAACTTGAGCTGGAAATTACCGAAGGCTTATTAATCAACGATTCCGAAGAGATACACCAGTGCTTTATGGCACTGAAAGGGATGGGAGTGCAAATGTCGCTGGACGACTTTGGTACCGGCTACGCCTCGCTCAGCTATTTGAAGCGCTACCCCTTTGACATCCTCAAAATTGATCGCTGTTTTGTCCACGATATCGACGCCAGCGGTGACAGCCTGACCCTGGTAAACGCCATCATCGCCATGGCACACAGCTTTGATATGCAAGTGGTGGCAGAGGGGGTAGAAACCCCACAACACCGTCGCTTGTTAGCGGACCGGGGTTGTGACTTTCTGCAGGGCTATCTCTATTCTCCGCCCCTTGCCGCCGAGCGCTTCTCCGAGTGGATGCGAAGGGAAAACCTCGCATCCGCGCCGTCGCCTCACACCAACTGACCGCTACCGCAGTATGCGGAGAGCGGCGCACACAGACACTCAGAGGCTTTCGCCAGAGGGCTTATTTATTGCGGCTTTGTGCCCGGCACGAGAAACACCGGCTCTTTATCAACGGGCATTTGCGCCAGTTCCGCTGCAGTCAATCGAGCATACACCTCGATCAGGGTGCCGTCGGGGTCTTTGAGCCACAATTCATGCAGCGGCGTACCTCGCCAGGTGGTGCGGGGCGGCTTTTCAATATGGAAGCCATTCGCCACAGCGCTGTGATAATAAGCCACCACCTGTTCCTTAGTCTCCACACCGACACCCAAATGGTAGAGAATGTCGTGGTGTAAATCCAAGCCGTCAGCCACCAATAACACCAGATTCAGGTTGATTTCCGGCCGGTGAATCGTGACATAGCGGTGGGTCCACTCCTTGGGCGGCACGCCGTACAACCAACAGTAAAACCGGCTCGATTCAGCAAGGTCGTGTACGCGAATACTGGCGTGGCTTTCACTGCCCGCATCAACGGGCTGGATCCGCTCAACCGCCTTGAGAATACGAATGCGTTCCTCCAGCTTGTCGGTAATCATCCCCGCCTGATCGTTGGGGCCGAGGATGGCGAATAACAAATCCCAGTTATAGAACGGAATTCCCGCGTCCTGCAGCGCACAGCTGGCCTGTTTGTCCACCGATATCACCGGACCATCACCCAGTTCATCAAGCCGGCAAAAGAGAGGCGTGTATCCCGCCGCTTCGAGACAGGCTTTTACCACCTGAAGGCGGTCTGTGCTCAGTTCACCTACAATTTGCAAATGCATGTTCCACTCCGTAAATCAGCCGCTGTGGCGTTCTACAACACTTAATTGCTGCGGTGCTTTTTGATGAGCTCGTAAGCCGATTGGATTTCCTGTGATTTTTCAGTTGCCAGGCGAATCATGTCTTCCGGTACGCCCTTGGCAATCAGCTTGTCTGGGTGGTGCTCGCTCATCAATTTACGATAGGCGCGCTTGAGCTCTGCATCGCTTGCCGACTCCTCCACACCCAGGGCCCGATAGGCATCGGCCAGATCGTTTCGCGATGCCTGCCGCGGCGCACCGCCGCCCTGATGAAACCGTTGCTGGGCGCCGGCCATACGTAGCAGCCGCTGGAAATCAACATCGGAAAACCCCAGATAGCGGGACGTGCGGCTGAGAATATCCTGCTCTGCGGGGTCGAGCTGGCCGTCAGCCAAGGCCATAGCAAAGAGCGCCTCCAGCAGCATCTGCCGGAGCAGCGGTTGCCGGCCACAGCCTTGCAAGAATGCGGATACCTCCGGCTCGAGTTGGAACTCCGGAGCGCTGCCCTGTTTAAACAGCTCGATGGCCCGCCGCCGGCGCTCCGCACTCAGTCCCAACTGGCTGATAATCGCCTCGGTCTGGGCGACCTCAGACTCACAGACCCGCCCATCAGCCTTGGCAATATGCCCCATTACCCGAAAGCAGGTATCAAAAAACTGATCCTGTAGCTTTTGACGCTCGCCCGCATAGTCAAACCGCAGCGCCTGACCCAGACCGCGATCAAAAAAATGGCCGATGGCCAACCCCAAAATCGCCAGCAAAGGCCCGCCCACCGCAAAACCCAGTAGTGCGCCGATTAGCTTACCCATAAACCCTCCTTCGTGGCTGGCGATCATAGCAGGCGAGGGTTTATCCAGCCAATTGGCGATCACTGCTCACAGCGGCCGAGCATTCCCGCGCCACAGGCATACCTCAGCGGCCCGCAACTCTGTATAATCCGGTGTCTTTGAAAATGACAGGAACAACAATCGCAATGGCCAGTGCCGCAAATCAGGTAGATGTCAGCACTTTCCAGGGACTCATCCTGGCGCTGCAACAATATTGGGCAAGTCAGGGCTGCGTAATTTTGCAACCCTTGGATATGGAAGTCGGGGCCGGGACCTTTCATCCCGCGACATTCTTGCGGGCCATCGGCCCAGAAAGCTGGAATTCCGCCTATGTTCAGCCCTGCCGCCGTCCCACCGACGGCCGCTATGGTGAA
>JBFEVY010000144.1:0-8630 GCA_041546665.1 Spongiibacteraceae bacterium
ACCGTTCCCCGCCCTTCCTCAGACTGCATTTGCAGGTCCAGACCCAACAGCGCACTTATCCGCTGCACAATCGACAGGCCCAGCCCCAGACCCGCTTCACCTTCTCGCCGTGGCCCATCACTGGCGCGCTCAAATTCCTCAAAGATGCGCTGGCTATCGGCCTCTGCAATACCTGGCCCGGTGTCCCATACCTCAATCCGCAGGCTATTGGGCTCGCGGCGGCAACCGAGTAACACCTCCCCCTCGCGGGTGTAGCGCAACGCATTACTGAGCAGGTTTTGCACCACCCGACGTAACAGATGGCGGTCGCTGTGTACCCACACCGAACAGGGCATCACCGTGAGCTCAAGCCCCGTGCGCTCGGCAATCACTTTGAACTCCCGCCCCAGCACATCAAAAAGCTCCTGAATCGGAAAATCTTCCCGGTGCACCTGCATACGCCCTGAATCCAGTCGCGCAATTTCACGCAGCGAGGTAATCAGCGTCTCGGCACCAGCCAGCGCCTCATCAATATGCTTGACCTCATTACTGAACTCGGTATTTTCCGCCTTGTGCGACAAGGCTGCCGTAAACAGGCGCGCGGCATTGATCGGCTGCAACAAGTCATGGCTCGCCGACGCCAGGAAGCGGTTTTTACTGGCATACACCTCATTGAATTCGCGCTCAATCCGGGCACGGGCCTGGTTTTCTTCCTCCAGGGATCGGTTTGCCGCTTCCAGCGCCGAGGTCCGCTCCGCGACGCGTTCCTCCAACTGACCTTTGGCGACCTCCAGTTGACCGACAAGGTGGCGAAACTCACTGATGTCGGTATACGTGGTGACATAGCCGCCGCTGTCCATAGGCGTACCACAGATTTCGATGACCCGGTTATTGGGCAGGCTGCGTTCCAGCCGGTAGTTTTTACCGCTGCGCAACAATTGCAGACGCCGATCTATCGCCGCATCCACATCGTCCTCTGCACCCTGCAAATAGCCTCGCTCGGCGTTGTACTGGTAGACACGGGCAATGGGGCAGCCAACGTATAGCAGCCGCTCGGGAAAATTGAACAACTCGATATAGCGCCGATTCCAGGCAACCAGATTCAAATTAGCATCCACTACGCTAATTCCCTGCGGGATCGTTTCCAGGGTAATTTGCAGTAGATCCTGGCCGAATTGAATCTGCTTGGAGGTGTTGCCGATCAACACCACAAAGTCGTCCAGCTCCAGGGGCTTGCGACGCTGCAACAACTCAAGAGTGCGGTGCGCAGAGACCGTTCCGACAATGGCCGCCAGCGCCTCTTCCACATCCTTTAGAACGAATTTCGGGACTCTATCACGCGGTAACAGACGGTGCCCCACCCGTTGTTCAAAACGCTGCCACATACTGGAACAGCGGTCCTCGCCCAGCAGCGGCACCAACATGCGCTGCAGCGCACCGGACTCCACAACACTGACATCCATATCGGACTTGCGGGTGCGCTGCTCCAGACGAAGTTCGGTAAAAGATCTGGCCTGCCGTAGCTCCAGGGCGGAAAAACGCCGACGCAATGAAAACAACACCATCAGACAGGTGTTAAAAATCAGACTCCAGAACACGCCGTGGCTGAGGTTGTCTGGCATGGCCAGGCCGAACAATTGTTGTGGGCGCAACCACTCCAGCCCCAGAGGGCCATTGCTGATAACCACGTGGTGCTGCCCCACCACCGCCGGAAACAGCAGGCAATAAAACCAGATCGCGCTGCCGCCCAGCAGGCCCGCCACAATCCCCCTGCCATGCGCCCTGGGCCAGTAGAGCCCAGCCACAATCCCAGGAAGAAACTGCGCCGCTGCCGCAAACGACAGCAGGCCAAGCGATGCCAACCCGCCCCGGGCACTGAGTTGTTGCTCCAACAGCCACGCGGCGAATAACACCGCGGCAATGGCAAAACGGCGGACTTTCTGCAACCAGCGAGCGTTCACCGTGTAACTGCCCTGGAAATACTGACGCAGCGGCACCACCCACTCGTTACAGATCATGACCGAGAGCGTCACGCAGGCAACAATTACCATCCCCGTTGCGGCAGACAGCCCACCCAACAGGGCAATCACCGCAAGTTGTTCATTCCCCAAGGCCATGGGCACCGACACCACAAACATGTCGGCGGCGCTGCGCTCATAGCCCATGAGCGTCTGCCCCAATATCGCGATAGGCACAATCATCACGCAGAACAACGCCAGATACAGCGGGAACAACCAACTGGCGGTACGCATATCGCGACGGCTGTGGTGTTCAACCACCATCACGTGAAACTGGCGGGGCAGGCAGATGATCGCCGCCATCGCCAGCAGGGTTTGAGTAACAAAGGAGACCAGTGAGGGCCCCTGGGTAAAATATCCGAAATCAATCTCTGCACCGGAGCGATACAGGCCAAAAAGCACCGCAAACGCCACCCCGCCAACCAGCACAAAGGCGCTGAGTTTAACCAGGGACTCCACCGCAATTGCCGCCATCAAGCCCCGGTGGCGGTGCCTTTTGTCCACTACCCGGGTACCAAAGGCCACCGTAAACAACACCAGCAGCAACGCAGCAATAAAGCTGCTGCTGCCGCCGATATCTTCCAGCACTGGCGGACGCCAGATTTCCTGAATGGTCAACCAGGCCTGGGTAACGGCCTTCAGTTGCAGTGCAATATAGGGCAGGCTGCCAACCACCGCGATCAAGGTCACCAACGCCGCCAAAAACTGACTCTTGCCGTAGCGCGAGCCCATAAAGTCGGCAATGGAAGTAATGCGATTCCGGGTGCTCATCACCGATAAACGGCGAATAAAATTGCGACCGAGGATAAAAAGAATGATGGGGCCAATATAGATTGGCAAGAACGACCAGCCGTCTACTGCCGCCTGCCCCACCGCACCAAAAAATGTCCAGGAACTACAATAGACCGCCAGCGACAGACTGTAGATCAGTCCACGAAGCACCTTCGGCGAGCCTGCGTGGCGATCTCCCCACCAGGCAATAAGAAACAGCACCCCGATATATAAAAAGGCGAGCAGCATAACCCACTGATTTGCCGCCATGTATTATTATCCCCTCTGTCCGCACCCGGGCCTGATTCTAGCGTAGCTCAGAGACCTGTGTATTCAACAAAAGTCTATACCAATCTCTCCGTCAAGCCCCCACAATTTGCGTTAAAACTTTCCCTAACGCCCGTGTAGGCGTAAGATGCCAGCCCCGAAAAAACCGTACACAGCGACGAACGATTGAGGCATGTCTGAATTTTTTTCTCCTGGCCAACGCTGGATCAGTAACGCCGAGCCCGAACTGGGTCTTGGCATCATCATCGAAGCCGCTAACCGCCGGGTGCTTATTGCATTTCCCGCCAGCGAAGAAGAGCGCACCTACGCCGCGGACTCGGCACCACTCAGCCGGGTCCAGTTTCAGGAAGGCGATCAGATCACGATCCCCGAACACGAACCCCTGACCGTACTGGCGGTGGAAACTCAGGGCAACTGCCTGGTGTATATCGCCAAGGATCCCGAGGGTAACCCCCACCCGATTCCCGAGCAAATTCTCAGCGCACGTATCAGCCTGAGCAGCGCCAAAGACCGGCTACTGGCCGGTCAGGTCGAACACCATCGGCGTTTTGAGTTACGGGTCGCCACCCTTGAGCAGGGCAACGCCGCCGCGGCCAACCAGTGCCGAGGCCTACTTGGCCCACGGGTGCAACTCCTGCCCCACCAATTTTATATCGCCCACCAGGCCGCCCAGCGCGAACACGTCCGCCTGCTGCTGGCCGATGAAGTAGGCCTGGGTAAAACCATCGAAGCGGGGCTGATCATTCACCAGCGCCTGTTGGAAGCGCGCAGTAAACGGGTTCTTGTTCTGGTACCGGAGACTCTGGTCAATCAGTGGCTAGTGGAAATGCTGCGGCGCTTTAATCTCAGCTTTAGCGTTTTTGACGAGGCCCGCTGCCGGGAAATCGACGCCTATAAAGATGACGCCGACAGCGTTTTCTACGACGAAGCCGCGGAAGCCGCACGGGAGTCCAACCCCTTTGAAACCGCACAGTTGATTATTGCCTCTATTGATTGGCTTGCAGCGGCGCCAAGACGCGCCCGACAACTCCGCGAAAGTGACTGGGATATGCTGGTTGTGGACGAAGCCCACAATCAACACTGGCAGGAAAACACCGAGCCCGCAGCAGACTACCAGTTATTAGAGACTCTCTGCGGCTGTATTCCGTCAGTTCTCATGCTCACCGCCACCCCGGAAAACGCGGGTATCGAAGGTCACTTCGCTCGACTGCGACTCCTCGACCCAGAGCGCTACCCTAACCTTGATGCCTTCCGTGAAGAGCAGGCGGGCTACGCTGGCATCTCCGCCCTGATCGAACGTCTGCAGGGCTCACCAGAAACATTGGCTGCCGACCCCGAAGGTCTTGAGGAACTGAGCCGCTATCTTGGTCAGGAGCAAACCGCACAGTTCCGGCAGGCGCCACAGGATGCCGCCGACGAAACTATCAACGCCCTGCTCGACCGATTCGGCACCGGCCGAAGCCTGTTCCGCAACAGCCGCGCCTCTATTGGCGGCTTTCCCGCACGGCGTTTACACGAACATCCCCTTGAATCGCAAGGCAGTGCCCCAATCGGAGCTGCAACAGATCTTGAGGCCATGCTTCACCCAGAACTGCAATTCGGCAGTGACTGGGTGGCCGACGACCCACGCCTCAAGTGGCTGGAGAAATTTCTGCTCGCCGAGCACGACAAAAAGGTCCTGTTGATCTGTGCTCACGCCGCCGTCGCACGGGATATTGAACTCTACCTCCGCCTGCGTCGCGGCATTGCCAGCGCGGCCTTCGACGAAGACATGACCTTATTGGAGCGAGATCGCGCCGCGGCCTATTTCGCTGACCCGGAAGATGGCGCCCAACTGCTGGTCTGTTCCGAAATCGGCAGCGAGGGCCGCAACTTCCAGTTTGCAGAACACCTGGTGCTGTTTGATCTGCCCCTGAACCCAGACCTGCTTGAGCAGCGCATCGGCCGTCTCGACCGTATCGGCCGCAGCGGCGAAATCCATATTCACGTGCCCTACCTGGTCGACAGCCCGCAACAAAGCCTGCTGCGTTGGTATCGGGACGCATTGAACATTTTCGCCACCCCGTGCACCATCGGCAGCGCGCTCATGGCGCAATTTGAAACGCCGCTTAAGGCCCTCCTCCAGGCGCCTAACGAAGTGGCGCTGGAAGAGCTGATTCTTGCCGCAGCTACCCAGGCTCAAGCCCTGCGCGAAGAGCTCACGGCTGGTCGCAATCGCCTGCTGGAACTCAACTCCTGCCGCCGCGACGAGGCCAATGCGCTGGTTTCACAACTTGGCGAGGAACAGCGCAGCGACGCCCTGGCCAACTATCTGGAACTGCTCGCAGATCAATACGGCCTGGAACACGAAGATCACAGCGAAAACACCATCATCCTGCGTCCCGGCGACCATATGCTGACCGAGGCCTTCCCGCACCTTCCTGAGGAGGGTTTTACCGGCACCTTCGATCGAAGCCGCGCGTTGAGCCGTGAGGATATTGCCTACCTGAGCTGGGAGCACCCTCTGGTACATGACGCAATGATGATGATTTCAACAAGCGATTTTGGCAGCGCCGCAGTCTGTACGCTGCCAGTAAAAGGCCTACCGCCAGGAACCTTGCTGCTGGAGGCCTATTTCAATCCCGGCGTACAAGCACCCGCGGCAATGCAATTGTCGCGCTTTCTCCCCGGCACCAGCATGCGCCTGCTGATTGATCGCAACGGCAAGAACCTCAGCAAGGCCGTCAGCCACGAGCGCCTTAATCAGTTGTGTCAGAACGTCAAACGCAAATTGATCCCGGCACTGATGCGTCAGCTTCGCAACGACCTTGGCGAAATGGTGCAGACGCTGGACGGCTTGTGCGAGGCAGCAACAAGCCAATGGCGCGGCGCGGCAACGGAAAGCTACCTTAATGAGCGCAACCGCGAACGCCAGCGTCTGGTATCATTGGCCGAACGCAACTCCCAGATCGGCAGCGCAGAAATCGACAATTTCGATGAAGCGACACAGCGCGGCGAGCAGGCATTAGAAGGTTTGCAGCTTAATCTCTACGCCCTGAGGCTTGCGATTACCAGCTAAGCCCCAGGCCGAGAAGATCCTACAACGGAAACGAACATGTACCTTTTTTCGATAAACGCGGTTTCAAAAACCACCCAGGGTGAATTCAAGCAGGACGAAGAAGTCCCCTTTATTGTCTATATCGATTTCAAGGACATGTTCGGCGCGGAGCAACTCGCCAAACTGTATGTGATGCGTGAAGGTTTTAAGGATATCGGCGTAATAAAGCGCCGTCAGATTAAAGTTGATGCCAGCCTGGCACAGGACGCACAGGTTCAGGAAGCCCTTAAAAAAGGCTACTGTGTGCAGGCCTTCAGCGCCCACTAACCTCCCCCCTTATCCACAAAACCGCAACAAGGGAGCGCCAGCCCTCTGGCGGCTCCCCGTCAGCCCTACAAAAAGAAGTCGGTGTTTTCCTGCCCAAATAACGTTGCACCAAGATTGCGACCAAATTTAAAGGGGTTGTTTGCCACATGTTGGCGCCCGGCGTTGATATCCAGCCAGGCGCGGTTCAAGGGGTGGCCCCGAAAAATTCCCTGTGCGCCACAGGCAATAAACATCTCGTTCACGGCATCGGCACACTTCTTCGAAATACTCGCGGCATGAAAGCGGCGCTGAATGCGCTGGCCAATCTCCGGCATTTCACCGCGCTCAGCGCAGCCGACAAAGTAGGCAAGGTCGTCGGCAAGTGTGGTCCGGCACTCGGTAACAACCGCTGTCGCCTTGGCCAGCGCCATTTGCACATTGGGGTCCTGGGCAACTTTCAAGCGGTCGTTCAAGCCCACCCGATTGCGGTTTTCATCAATATAGGCACCGACCGCACCCTGCAACGCACCAATGGACGAGCACGCCACAGCACGGGTAAAAATCTGCCCAAAGGGCAAAGTAAACAAGGGGTTGGTATTGAGTTCACAGCCCGGATTCTGCCCTGTAAAACCGTCTACCGAGCGATGACTGCGATAATCGGGCACAAACACCGGCGTACGAATGACAATATCGTTAGAGCCCGTGCCCTCCAAGCCCGATACATCCCAGTTATCGACTATCTCGTAGTCACCCAGCGACACCAGAAAGGTTCGGTAATCGGGGCCTTCTCCGTCTGCAGTGGGCGGTACCATGCCACCGAGAAAAGCCCAGCGGCAGTGTTTTGAGCCGGAGGAAAAGCCCCAGCTTCCCGACAGCATATAACCGCCCTCTACCGGCTTCACTTTGCCCACCGGCATATACGACGACGAAATCAGCGTCGCGTCATCGTCGCCCCAAACATCCTGCTGAGCGCGGTCGTCGAACATTCCCAATTGCCAGTTGTGGATCGCCACCACGCCCAGTACCCAGGCGGTGGACATACAGCCTTCGGCGAGAATCTGTTGCACATCGAAAAACACCTGCGGTGGCAATTCATAACCGCCATAACGCTTCGGCTGCATAATCTTAAAGAAGCCGGCGTGCTGCATTTCCGCAATGGTCGCTTCCGGCAAGCGGTGCAACTTCGCGGTTTCAGCCTGCCGGGAACGCAGCTCCGGCACCATAGCGCGGGCGACTTCAAGCAACCGCGCGGTCTGTTGGGTATCAGTCATCGTAATCGGGTTCGCCATATTCATTAGGATACCGCCGCTATCGCTTCGGCCTCAGGGCGCCGGTATTTAATTTTGGTCTCGTGCTCCTTGTGGGCAACAAGGGCTTCGGGAATCTCCGCAACATCCATGTAGAACTGGCTATACCACTTGCGCAGCATATGCACCGGCCCGTCGCCGTCGCACATCAGAGGGTTATCGACGCGCACTTTGTGATTCCAGATTTCAACATCTTGAATAAAGGAATCGACACTCATTTGAGTGTAAGCCGCAACCATTGCCTCGTTTTCAGCCTCGCTCAAATCGGGGTCTTTCTTGACCATCACCCCCAGGCGGATAATGAATTCGTCCATCGTAACCGGCACATGGGTGACCAACAGGTGGGTGGTAATTTCCCGCCCTTCCATCGAGCCGGTCATGGTCGTCGTCATATAGGCCGGGCCTTCATAGGTTGCCACTGAAGTGAAGCCCTGCCCCGCATCGGCAAGAATATCGTGCCCCCCCGACATCACCTGGGTATAGGTATGACCGTCCTGAATATTTTTGAACAGCTGAACCTGCGAATAGTGAACCGGACCAAAGTGGGCCATATCCGCCATATTGTCGACCAGCTCGCGGCAGTTTGAATGAATCGGGAACTCGGCCATACCCCAATCTGACCACTCACCTGAAAAATAGTCATCGATCCGGCGCGGACGCTGCTCCGGGATCGGCTCGCGCCCCTCCGGGTCGTACCACACAAAGGCCAGGCCGTTTTCTTCCAACACTGGCAAGGAGGGAATTACCGCTTTGGCGGGAATACGGTCAGCATAGGGAATATCGGTACAACGCCCGTCGCCCCCCCAGCTCCACTCGTGAAAGGGGCAGCGCAGCGAATTCTCGACCACCTCTCCACGGCTCAGGTCCGCCCCCATATGTGGGCAGTAGCCCCCCACCACGTGCAATTGACCGTCTTCCTTTCCG
>JBFEVY010000108.1:0-10112 GCA_041546665.1 Spongiibacteraceae bacterium
CGCTTATATGGGGGCTGTTGTTCAGTTCAATCGGCCTGGGTTACTTTATGTATGGCAGAAGGCAAGCTGTACCGCTGGTAAAATATGCCGGCCTCGCGTTGATGGTTTACCCCTACTTTGTCCCCAACACCTACGCCCTGGTTGGCATAGGCCTGCTAATCATGGCACTGCCAAAACTGATTTCGCTGTAACGTCATCGCCCCACCGGCGAGAACACCCCGGTGCCTAACAAAATCATTTCTATCTCTTCGGTAATTTCTTCCTGACGCAGAGTTCGGGAACGGTTGGCCAATTCCGCGAGTCTGTCATCAAGCCGGCGCACGGCGCTTTCCAGATGTTGTACCCGCTGCTGGTTTTCAGCCAGCAGCGAGCTGGTAAAAATGCCAGTGAGACTGAGTGAAAGATAATGCTGAAGAAACTCGCTGAAAAAGGTTTCGGCCGATAGCTGCAACATCGGAGCATTGCGCGAACTGGGGAGCGCATTGTGCTCCGGTGGCAGTAGACGTTGCGTCTGAATCTCTCCCCGTTCCCCACCGTGATAGAGAAGGTGAAGGGTCGCCGCTCCCTGCTCTGCTAACTGGCCGTGTGTTGCCACCACAATCTGTGACAGTACAGAGGACAGTTCCTCACTGACGCTGGCGCCCATCAGCGGCACGTAACCGGGCAGTTGCTCGTCCAGGCGTCCCCACAGCTTGCGCCCCACCGCGAGCACCCGGCCAGGATGCCCGGCGCAGCCCGGAGCCTCTTGAAGCAGGCGGCGAATCAAGGCGTCATTAAAGTCGCCACAAAATCCCCGCTCGGAACCCAGCACCAACCACAAAGCAGGTTCAGGATCGGGTTCGCGTTGGGGAAAAAAGTACAGAAAGTCGCTGGCGGTTTGTCGCAAAAAACCGGTGAGTTGTTGCTGGGTCTCGGCCATCCCTCCCAGTTTATGTAGCTCAATCTGGGACAGCGTTTTCATAGAACCAATAATGTCCTGCAGTTCCTGCAACTGCAGTAGCTGATGGTCCACTTCCCGGCGTCGACTCATATCAGGATTTACCTGCAACAAGGCAGGATTTTACAAACTCGCTCCAGCGCTCGCGCTCATCTTCCAGGCGCAAACCATTGCCCGGCACTGCCCGCGCGATAGCGTCTAACTGAACCGTCATCTGATCTGGCTCATAAGCGTCAAAGGCGCCATCGTTAAATGCGACCAACCAGGCGAGGTGGAACTCCACGGGCAGCGGTCGCAACCGCTCCTGTTTAAGAATTTCCCGCAATATCCGCCCTCGACGAATGGCGCGTTCCATGGAGGCCTCCAGCCGCGCCCCGAAGCGGGTAAACACCTCCAACTCCAAAAATTGCAGATAGTCGAGCTTCATCCGGCCCGCTTCTTTTTTAATTTTGGGATGCTGTGCCTGGCCTCCGATGCGCGATACCGATTTGGCAATATCGATTGCCGGTCTAACCCCGGCGGAAAACAGTTGTTGGTCCAGGTAAATCTGGCCATCGGTGATCGAGATCAGATTAGTGGGGATATAACTCGCGATTTCGCCCTGCAGGGTTTCCACCACCGGCAACGCGGTCATGGACCCACCGCCACTCGGAGCGCTAAGCGCGGTACTACGTTCAAGCAAGCGGGCATGAATGGAAAATATATCGCCGGGATAGGCTTCCCGCCCAGGAGGCCGGCGCAGCAGCAGAGACAATTCCCGGTAAATTTTGGCGTGGGTACTGAGGTCGTCGTACACCACCAGCGTATCGCGGCCGCTGGCCATCCAGCCCTCGGCCATCGCACAGCCGGAAAAGGGCGCCAGGTACTGCATCCCCGGCAGTGCGCTGGCCTCAGCAACCACCACAGTCGTGTAATCCAGCGCGCCGTATTCGCGCAAAATATCGATGGTATTAACCACCGTAGAGCGCTTCTGGCCAATCAGCACATATACACACTGCACATTTTTATCGCGTTGATTCAATACTGTATCAATGGCAATGGAGCTGCGCCCCAGGCCCTCATCCCCAATCACCAGCTGACGCTGACCTTTGCCAATGGGTATCAGGGTGTCGACTATTTTGATGCCGGTATACAGGGGTTTATTTACCGAGTCCCGTGCCAAAATTGGCGGTGAGGGCCGGTCGATCTGACGCCGTTCGCCGGCCTGCATCGCACCGCCACCATCGAGGGGGCGCCCGAGGGGGTCAACCACGCGGCCGAACAACGCGTCACCCGTGGGCACCGCCAGTTGTTCGTGACTGAGATAAACCGGCATCCCCGACGCCAGCCCCTCGTGATCATCAAGCAATACCGCACCAAGTAAGTCCTGGTTGAGATCAAATACCATGGCGCGACTACCATTGGCGAACACCACCAGGCCATCCATCTGCGCTGAGGGCAGGCCGCTAATCCAGGTAATGCCGTCACCCACGGAAACCACCCGCCCCTGCTCGCTGAAGCTCGGCCGATATTGGTAACTGTCCAGCCAGCGCGCTTGGCGCTGCAGAGGACCGCTGCTTTGCCGAATATCGTCACTCATGGGCAAGGGTCACAAAGGCTTTGAGTTCATCTTGCAGATTGGCGTGCAACAACCAGTGCCCAATAGTCAGTCGCAGACCAGCAATCAACTTGCGATCTTCTCGAAATTCAAACCCCGACGGGGCC
This sequence comes from Spongiibacteraceae bacterium, assembly GCA_041546665.1. Classification (GTDB taxonomy): domain Bacteria; phylum Pseudomonadota; class Gammaproteobacteria; order Pseudomonadales; family Spongiibacteraceae; genus Spongiibacter. Next base: position 2,642 of record JBFEVY010000108.1, read on the forward strand.
TCGGCCAATTGCGAGCCCAGTTGCTGACGCAACTGTTCCCGCTGGGTTTCAGAAAGTGGATAAGCGCTGAGCACCTGAATAACTTGCCCCCCGGGCACCGATTGCAATGCGCGGTATTCTCCCTCTGACAAGGATTCTAACTGGCTTAATAAGTGGTCAAACAAGCGATCCTGTAGCTCCGGGGAAGCCCCTACCTCCAGCAAGCTGGCGGCAAACCGGGCCGCTTGCTCCATTGCCTGCACCTCAAGCTGGTGACATTGTTCGTGCTGTTGCCTTTCGGCCAGCACCGCGGCCTTTTCCCGCTCCGCATCCAGCTGCACCCGCAATGCCACCAGTTGCGACTCCCTCTCATGGTCCAGCTCCACCTGAAGCTCTGTCCGCGCTGATTCCCGCTCGCGCTGCCAATCCTCCAGACGGCTTTCATACTGCTCGCGCAGTGCCTCCGCCTCACTTCGCTGTTGTTCAGCCTTCGCCAACTGCTGTTGAATGGCCTGCTGACGCTGCTCGATAATCCCTTTGACCGGGCGATAGAGAAAGCGTTTGAGCAGCCAAACCAGTATCAGAAAATTCAGTATTTCCAATACAAAGGTTGTCAGGTTAAGTTCCAAGAGGCCGTCCCCCTAGTTTCCGACAAGGTATTCGAGCAGGGGGTTGCGGAACAACACGATCAAGACGATAACCAGCACATAGATAGCGAGTGACTCAATCATCGCCAAGCCGATAAACAGCGTTCGCATAATCGATTTTTCCGCTTCGGGCTGCCGCGCCAGCGCGTCCAGTGCATTACCGATAGCTCGACCCATCGCCAAGGCAGGGCCGAGCACCCCGATGGCAATGGCCAATACCGAGGCCACCGTCGAGGCCAGGACAATCCAGTTAATATCAGTCATTCAAGGCTCCTTACCAAGCTGCTGTTCTTCCTGTGACTGGATTCCGCCAGCCACATAGATCAATGCCAACATGCCAAAAATATAGGCCTGCACCAGCGCTTCCACCACGTGCAGCATCAGAATCGGAACGGGCACCAGAAAGCCCGCCAGCAATAAAATCAATAATGCGGCCATTTCCAGGCTCATCATATTGCCGAACAGGCGCACCGCCAGCGCCACGGTTCGAGTCACTTCACTGAGGATATGAAAGGGCAATAGAAACGGCGTGGGGCTTAAATAATGTTGTAGATAACGACGCAGCCCCTGACTGCGAATACCGAACCAGTGCACCGATAAAAACACCGTAATCGCCAGCGCCGAAGTGACCGACAAGTCCCGCGTCGGGGTATCAAGCCCCGGCACCAGCCCCATCAGGTTTGCACAAACCAGAAATACCCACAGGCTGGCGATAAACGGCATGATACGCTGGGTGTGTTCACCCGCCACCTGCTCAACCGCCGTTTCCAGCGCAACGACAATCCCCTCCAGGGTCACCTGCAGCTGGCTGGGGAGTTGTTGCAAGCGCCGTGTCAGCCCGAAAAAAACCAGGCATAAAAACAGCGTTAACCCTATACTGCTCAGCAGACTGATACTGACCTTTAACGGCCCCAACACAAACAGGGTTTCAACCCCCAGCCCGCTGCCGTTCATCGTTCTTTAACCAGAAAATATACGTTCATCGCTCCCACCAACAGCCCGACAAACAGCGCGCTCAGAGTCCAACGCATTGAATACCCCTCGACCATACCGTCCAGCCAGCGGCCGAGGTAGGTTCCCGCCACTACGGGCAAAATAAAAACCAGGCCGAGGGTTCCGAGAAAGACCGTCTGTGCCAACAACGTGGGCCGTTCCCGGTCTGCCTTTTCCATTCGTTTGACCTGGCGCTCGACATCTTCGCGAAGACGCTGATGATCGTTCACTGCAGTTTAACCCCGCTTTGCCCCAGCTCCCACATGCGCTTGAGCATGGCTTCTTCCATATGTTGCAAGCTTTCCCGCAATTGCCGAAGTTGTTCTTCCTCTGCCAGTAATTCTTCTTCCAGACGCTGGGATATGCGCCCGTAATCTTCATCGACAAGAAAGTGGCGCGAGGCCAGCGTCAAGACATTGTCCCGAAAATAAAGTACCGCTCCGGGCATTGCCAGATACTGCCATGCGGCGTCACTACCGCAACGAAATCGCGCCAGACCAAAGCGCAGCGTGGTCATCATTGCAGTATGGCCGGCGAGAATGCCGAAACGCCCAGAGCCGTCATCGCCAACAAAGTCGGTGACATCGCGAATCACCTCACTGGATTGGTTATCGTAAAGCTGCAGGGTAAAGCTGTTCATCAGGCCTTGTCCTTCATGCTGCCACGCATATAGCAGGACTCTTCTGAGATCTCGTCGTAAACCCCGTTCAAAAAGGCTTCGCAATCATCCAGGGTATCCGCCAGCGGCACGGAACAGCCCTGCATCCCGGTGTAGGTCGCCGTCACCCAGAAGGGCTGGGTGAGGTAGCGCTGAAGTTTGCGCGCCCGCATCACCGTCAAGCGGTCCTTGGGCGACAACTCTTCAATGCCCAGCATGGCGATAATATCTTCCAGTTCCGCATAGCGGGCCATAACCTCGCGCACTCTTTCAGCAACTTCGTAGTGACGCTCCCCGAGAGTATGGCGGTCCATCAATTTACTGGTCGAGCGCAGGGGGTCAACGGCAGGATAGATTCCCCGGGCCGCCTGGGTGCGGGAAAGAATAACCGTGGTATCGAGGTGGTTGAGAATCGCGTTTACCGCGGGATCGCTCATATCATCCGCCGGCACATACACCGCCTGCACCGAGGTAATACCGCCGCTCTTGGTCGACAGAATCCGATCCTGCAACTCTGCCACTTCGGTGCGCAATGTCGGCTGGTAGCCAACTGTTGCCGGCATACGTCCCAACAGACTGGAGATTTCACTACCGGCCTGAACAAAGCGGAAGACATTGTCAGCCACAAACAAGACCTCCTTGTGCAGGGTATCTCGTAAGTATTCGGCGTAGCTGAGGGCAGACAGGCCGACCCGGAAGCGCACCCCCGGCGACTCATCCATTTGCCCAAACAACATCAGGGTCTGGGGCATGACCCCGGCCTTTTGCATCTCGTGCCACAATTCGTGGCCTTCGCGAATCCGCTCACCAACACCGGCAAAAACCGACACGCCCTGGTGGATCGCGGCAATCGCGTGCATAAACTCCATAACAAGAACAGTCTTGCCCACCCCGGCACCGCCAAACAAACCGGTTTTACCGCCTTTGATAAAGGGACATAGCAGGTCGACGACCTTGATACCGGTTTCGAGGATACCGCTGGTGCCCAGGGATTGCTCCAACCCGGGAGGCCGAGAGTGGATATTGCGGTAGTGTTCTGCAGCAAGAGGGGGACCGCCATCAAGCACCTCGCCAAAAATATTGACCAGGCGCCCGAGACAATCTGGTGTTACCGGCACATGCAGTGGCGCGCCGGTATCAAAGACCGGCATACCCCGGCTCAAGCCGCTGGTACGATGCAGGGTAATGGCGCGAATATGCTGCTGATCGAGGTGCTGGTGAACCTCGAACATAAAGGTTTCGTCGTTGACCTGGGTGCACAGAGCCTCGCGCAGCGGCGGCAGGCGCTGGCATTTCACCACCACCACCGGACCGTGAACCTCGGTAATCACGCCAATCGCCTTTCGCTCAACGGAGGGATCTTCGTGACAAGCGCCAGATGCCTTTTCTGCTACACCACGCTGCACTGCAGTATGCTCCACAGCTCCTATCCTCAGCTGCTGTTTCGATTCTAGACTAACGCCAATACAATAAGTTCGCCAGAGATTAAAAGGCAGCCATTGACCCTGCGCAAAACAGCCCTCAACACCGTCAATGGGAATTAGTCTTTAACGTAGTGCCGGCGGTAAACCTCTTCTCCCATTGCGTCTATCTGAAGGTCGATCATTTTCTCAAAGGCACCGAGAATCGCGTCGTAATTTCGCTGTGGATGCAATTTATTCAAAGCGTATACCGCCGCCTCAATCGTCGACAAACCGTCAGTCCTGGGTGACTTGCGAATTTTATAGCGGCTCTTTGGCACATCATTAATGGCCAGGCAGGGCAGTTCCCGCAACCAGGGGTTCAAATGCAGCAGGCGAGCCACCTTGCGCCAGGTACCATCCAACAACAGCACGGTAGTGAAAGGTCGCGCCGCGAGTTCAGCCTCGGTAACCGGCGCCTCAGAGGGAAAGACCAACAGGGTATTGTGCCGCCACTCTTTCCCCAACAGCGCGTCGGGGTCAAACTGATCGCCAACATAAAGCGCCGCCCCCTCAATCGAGCGCGCCAGGATGGGCGCCGACGACAGTGCGTGCCTGGCTTCCTTCGGGTCTTGCAGAATCACCAGCCGGTAATCACTGGGTTTGCTGACAATATAAGCGCACAGACAGGTCGCCAGAGGACGCTGGCACCGAGTGCACACCTCGCGCTTAGCCAAATTATCTAGCGCCTCAACTCACGCGCCCTGCTGAAAGATCGGCCAGCTCTCGCGGATATGCTGTCCATCAAACAGGGCAATATCGCCAAACTGCAAAAACACAAACTCGCTTTGGCTCGGGCGCAGGAACACAAAATCGTCCTGTTTGAGTTTGACACTGACCGAACCGTTAAGCATTTCCTGATTGGTGGAGTGACCAAACAGCGAGTTGGTTTGCAGCCCCGGCGGGGACTCCGGCCGCGCCTTCCAGTAACCGCCATAGGTGAAAAAGGTGCGGGCAGTGTTTGGATCCCACGCGGAAAACAGACCGCGCAAATCCTCCAGCGCCGGAATCTCTGTTTTGGACAACGCTTTAATGACCGGAGTCGCGATGAACGCCGCCGGCACATGGTCACCGAGGCTCGGTACATCAAAATCCGTCGGCATCACCAGCGCAGAGCCCGTTGCCACCTCGTTACAGGGTGCCGGCTCACCGAACATCCGCGGTTGATACATCTGATAGGTGGAACTGCCACCGGCGTTTAAGGTTAAGGCCTCGCTGCGAAAATCATCACGCAATACACTCTGCGCCGCACCGACACATTGCTGATAAAAAGCCATCGCGGCCTCAAGAGCCTTGGGCGGCCCACCGACAAAGCCTGGCATTTTAGAGGCGTGCGCCTCGTAACCCATAAACCCGGTGAAACTGAGCAGCGGGTCTCGCTGAATATCGGCAATAACCTTGGCCACAGTGGCGGCGTCGGTAAAGCCCCCGCGGTGCAGACCGACATCCAGCTCAAGATTCACCCGCATAGGCTGGCCGAGTGCCGCCGCCAACTGCTGGTATTGGCGCAGTCGCTGCGGAGAGTCGATCAGCCATTGCAGTTGATGCTCTGGCGCAAACCCCGTCGCCGCATCGTGCAGGTTATAGAAGCGTTGTGCCGCCCCCACCGGCATGGGCTTACCCAATAGCAGATTAGCATCGGGCATCTGCCGCGCCAGCAGATTGAGAAACGGCTGGTGAAACACCATTACCCGGTCGGTTCCGGTGTGCGCTCTTACCCGGTGAATCAAGGGAAGACTGGGCAGCGATTTGCCCACAATGCGGTAGGCGAAATTGTCACCAAGATGGCCTTTTAGTTTAGCGATATTGCCGTCCAGGCGCGTCTGATCAATCACCAAGGTAGGCCGATATAAGCCGGCCTCGGCCAGCGCGGTCTGCAAGCGCAGGAAGTAATCGTTGTGGCCAGCGCCCCGGTCCTGGGGTTTGAGAAGTACGCCCCCCGCGAACGCTGCGCCTAGCGCGCCACCCGCCCACAACAGCCGGCGACGGCTGCGATTTACCGGTCTGTCAGACATTGCCAAACACCTTGCGCAAGTGCGCGTTTAACATGATCCCCTTGGGATCCAGGGTTTGCCGAAGCTCGTTGAAGTCACGCCAGCGTGGATAGCGCTCTGCAAGCACCTGGGCGTCGAGGTTATGTAATTTCCCCCAATGGGGCCGACCGGCCAACGGCTGATAAATCGGCTCGACCATATCAAAATAGGCCGAAAAATCGTCCTCGTAATAACGGTGCACCGCCAGAGAGGCCGTGGGGCGCTGATAGAAGGGGCTCAACCAGGCATCGTCGTCTTTCACTACCCGTACTTCAATCGGAAAGAAAACCTGCGGGTTGCGCTTTTCCACTATGTCGCGCACTTGACGCAAGGCGGGAACAATCGCTTCGCGGGGCAGGTGATACTCCATTTCATTAAAGCGCACTGCGCGATCTGACGGATAAATATTCCACCACCAGTCCACGTGCTCTTCGGGCTCCGTCATTGCCGCCACGGCGTTAATCAACTTGCGCCGTAAGCCCGGCCACCATGCGGTGTAATCCCGCAGGCTGCGAAGCTCACTCACCGAGTCATTATCGGTATCTTCACCTCTCGGATTAACAGGCTCGTCACTCAGATCAGTGGTAATCACCAGGGCGTAATCACAATGCGGGATGTAGTACATCTCAAAATTGCGATGTTGCTCCGCAAGTTGATGAAAGTTGTCGAACACCTCCTCCAGCGGACGCATCGAGGTGCGCCGCACCAGCTTGTAAGGCGCGACATTGCTTAGCGTGTATTCGGTAATCACCCCAAGACTGCCCAACGACACCTGGGCCGCAGCAAAGATTTCAGGGTTGTTCTCACGACTACAGTCCAGTATTTCACCTCTGGGCGTTACCAGACGCAGTGACTCAACATAGCTGTGCATGGCGCCGAAATGTGCACCGGTACCGTGGGTCCCCGTCGACAATGCCCCTGCTAACGTTTGCTGATTAATATCCGGCATATTGGGCAGGGCCTGCCCAAGCTCGTGCAGACGCGAGGCTAGCATTCCCAGCTTGACGCCGGCGCCGACCCTGGCACGATTGCCGTCGAGCGCTTCGATAAAATTGAAATGCCGGGTGGAGAGAATTCCCCCATCAGTGGGTACCAGGCCGGTAAAGGAGTGCCCCGCACCCACCGGCCTGATTGGCATGGTCGCCGATTTTAATACACCGGCGAGTTCGTCCTCGGTTTTTGGCGACAGCCGCGCGGCGGGCTGCGCTTTCTGATATCCAGACCAGTTCTGCCAGGGTATACGCCGCGGAGCAGTCTGCTCGCTACCGGCCGCCAGGGCCTTTGCCGGCCGCAAACTCAACTGACCGGCAAACAGTGCGGTGAGCAACGCGGAGCGATTGAAGTCCCGTCTTTTCATTGTCGGCCGCCCGCTATTCCTGCCCGCTCATAAAGCGGATCAGTTTGATAAATTCCTCTTCGCCGCAATCCATGCACATGCCCAGGGGGGGCATTCCCTTAAAGCCGCTGATGGTATGTTCAAGCAGGGTGTCCATCCCCTGTTCCAGACGAGGCTGCCAGTCCGCCGCCACCCCGGTTCGGGGCGCGCCAGCCGCACCACTGCTGTGACAGCTGTAACAACTCTGAATGTACAGCGCCTTGGTATCGGCATCGGCCGGCATCATACTTTTGCTTGAATTGGCGGCAGGCGCGCCGCCCTCAGGAACTGTGGAGCAAGCCGTCGTCAGCAAGGCCAGGGAAAAA
>JBFEVY010000333.1:0-3781 GCA_041546665.1 Spongiibacteraceae bacterium
GATTAGCGGCGAGGGGGAATCCGCACAGGACTTGGTGCGGTGGTGCATTTCGATCATCTCGGTCACTTCTTCTACCCAGGCCTCTTTACCGTTATCACGCAGGTAGCTTGCGGCGGCGTCTTCCGAGGGGGGCAGGTAGTCCAGGGTTGAGGCCGTCCAGATGCCGATATCGTGAAAGCAGGCGGCGATTTGAATTTTTTCCTTGTCCTCTAGGCTGAAATCTCCTGCGGCATAGCAGAGGTTAATCACACGATAGACGTGGTTTTTGTAGGCGGGCAGATCCGTCGCAATAAGCGTGCTAAAGCTGCCGAGGATGTCTTCAACCAGGGGTAGGTCGCGTTCGATAGTGTGCATGGTGCCGGTTTCTCGCTAGCGTTATTGGACGGCAGCGGTATCGGTGGCGAGATGGCCAACTGATACCGCATTAAGTCTCCATGCTAGCAATTTGTATAATTAATTTCCTCTGTAACGAGGATGTCTTTGCGGGTTTGCCCAATAATTTTTAGCTTTGCCGGCTCACCTCGCTTTCAGGCCCGCGTTCCCTTCATGCAGTCGCAGGCCCAGTGAATTCTGGTAGTAAGCAACGGTCTGGTATTGGCCGATCACAATCGGTAGCTCGATCAGCTGTTGGTCGTTGAGGGTCTTTGCCAGCGTTGCCCAGGTGGTATCGGAAATCAGGGCGTTTTCCCGTAGCTCCTCGGCGGCGCGCAATATCGCCTGGTCGTGTTCGCTCCAGCCCGGTGCGTCCGAGCCTTGAGTGATGCGTTCGATTTCTTCACTGCTTATCCCCACGCTTTTGGCAACATGGACATGCTCGCCCCATTCGTAGGGCGCTTGGCACAGCCAGCCGATGCGCAGTATGGCCAGTTCCCGGTCGCGGGGTGCCAGGGCACCTTTGCCCAGCAGTTGAATGCCCATATCCGTTTGTTTGGTGAACAGTGCCGGGTGGCGCAGCATAGTGCGAATGATCTCTGGCAGGTTGGCCATCAGTGCGTTGCGGTCGGCCGCGGTAGCACCACTTTCGCCGGGAATCAGGTCGGTGAGGGTTTCCTGTTCCCGGGAGTCGATGGCGGCGTTCACCTGGATCATTTGCGCGACAATGGTCATCAGCTCGTCGCTCATGGCATCGACGGACAGGGGTTCAAGGCGGGGGCCTGGGCCCAGAATTTCGGCTTCGCGTTGATCGGGGTTGCTGTATTTCATTGTTGTGTCCGCGTGGTGGCGGCTTGTGTTTATACGCTGCCGCGATTGCGCTGTTGCGATCAGGCAGGGTAGTCCGAAGGCTCCCAGTGCGCGGGAAAGGGCACGGAGGTTCGGGTTTCGGTATCGAAGCCGACAATGGTGACGGTGCCCTTGCTGACCAGCCGGTCATCGGTGCGAATCTCGTTGCACAGGGTCATGCTCTTCTTGCCGAGTTTGGCGCACCAGGTGGTAACGGTGAGCTGTTCGCCAAACAGGGTTTCGCTGACGAAGTCGATATTGATGTTGACCACCACGCTCATGGGCATATCGCTGTGCTTGCCGAGCTCGTACAGAAAATCGGTGCGGCCCACTTCCATATAGGTGATATAGGAGCCCGAGGAGATATGGCCGACGGCGTCGGTGTCGGAAAATCGCACCTGGACGGTGGTGTGGGTGACGGGGAGTTTCATTGTGGCTCAGTCTCCGGCCCGGCGAAGGGCGAGTTCTTCGGTAAGTTGCGTGCGCAGCTGGGCATAGAGCTGCCGGAACTGCGCCTCGATAGTGGGCAGGCTGGCGAGCAGCGCCGGCCCGCATTCGTCCAGCGGATTGGCGCCTTTGAGACGCCGACCAATGCGCTCCAGCATGATTTCAACATTGTGCCATTCGGCGACCATGCTCAGGATGTCGTGCTGGGCGAGAAAGCCGATTTGTCGCTGTGCGGCGGCGGGAAAGTGCTCCCGGTGCGCCAGCAGGGCGTCGTAGCAGTATCGGGTAAAGCTGGGTAGCGGGCGGTGGTCGTGGTCTGGCCAGTCCCGGCTGAGGCAGTGGTCGAAGCAGACATCCATCATGATGCCGCCGAAACGACGGTATTCGCCGGGCAGTGTGCTTACGCACTCCTTTACCAGAGGGTGGCTGTCGGTGAGAGCGTCAATGCGGCGGTGTAGCCAGATGCCGTCTTCCCAGTGGCTGGGGTAGGCGCCGCGCAGCGGGCCTTTGACGTAGTCGCCCAGCAGGGCCCCAACAAGCAGGCCCTCTTCGGCGTGCTTGTCGTGACCTGCAAGTCGCTCGGCGAGGTGGAAATGCGCGAGGTAGTTCACAGCGAATGGCGGCGGTTACAGCGTCTGGTATTGCTGATAGAAGGCCGCGAGATAGTCGTCAAAGCTGCCGCTGTTGCGGGCTTCAATGTCTTGTTGGTCGGCTAGGGACTGGCGTTGCTCAGCCTCGAATTCGCTGATTTCTTTGGCGCTAAGTGGTTGCTCGCGAAAATACTCGGTCTGCTCCACAGACTGCCGGTAGGCAAAGTGGAAATAGGATTCCTTGTTGTGACGCATAATCGCCAGAATTTGCGCCGAGGGGGTGTTTTCGGTGTCGTCCAGCTTCAGTTTTTGCAGGGCACAGCTGTCGCGGTAGGCGTTGCCGCCGTGGGCCTGGTCGAGCAGCTCGGCAAATTTGCTGATTTCTCTCAGCAGCTCATAGCCCCACTCCTGCAGGCTGATGCCCTCACCGTTATGGCTCAGCGTCAGGCCCGGCTCGCGGCCGCGATTAACGACCTTGTTGAGGTTGTCGTTGATTTCATGAATCTCGGCCTGTTCGCAAACGGCGCTGGTCTGACACAGGCAGAACAGCAGGAAGGCATCCATAAAGCGAATCTGGGTGGCGTCGATACCCATGGGCAGCAGCGGGTTCACGTCGACACAGCGCACTTCGATGTATTCCACGCCGCTGCGGCGCAGGGCGCCCAGGGGAATTTCGCCACTGGCGGTAACGCGCTTGGGGCGAATGGGGCTGTAGAATTCGTTCTCGATTTGCAGCAGCCCGGTGGAGAGCTGTTCGTCGGCGGGAATGGATTCGTAATCCGGGTGCGAGGTGGTAATGGCGTCGCGCAGGGTCTCAATATAATTGCCCAGGCGGTTGTAACAGATATTCAGGCCCTTCTGGGCGTCGCTCTGGTAGCCCAGGTCGCCCATGCGCAGCGAGGTGGCATAGGGGCCGTAGAGGGTGATGTCGTCCCAATCTTCGAGCTCGTGCTTGTGGCCGTTCAGAAAGCAGCGAGACACCGCCGGCGCGGCGCCAAACAGGTAAATCAGCAACCAGGCGTAGCGTCGGAAGTTGCGGATCAGGCTGAAGTAGCCCTCAGTAGTGTAGTCCTGCTGGCTGATTTCGCTGCCGTCATGCTCGCGCAGCGCTTGCCAGAGCGCCTCGGGGGCGGAGAAGTTGTAGTGAATCCCGGCAATGGTTTGCATCTTGCGGCCGTAGCGGTGGCCGAGCCCCATGCGGTAGCGGGTCTTCATGGTGGCGGAATGGCTGCTGCCGTACTGAGCCAGTGGAATCTCATCAGACTTGCCGAGGCGACAGGGCATGCTCGCATTCCACAGCCGCTCGCCCTCCAGTTTGTGGGCGGCAAATCGGTGGATGGTACTGAGTTTGTTGAGGCTGGCTTCGATCTCTGAGGATACCGGGGTAATAAATTCCAGCAGGGCTTCGGAAAAGTCTGTGGTGATACTCGGGTGGGTCAGGGCTGAGCCGAACGCCGCCGGGTGTGGTGTCTGGGCGAGAAAGCCTTCTTCATCCATGCGCAGGCATTCTTTTTCCAGGCCGC
>JBFEVY010000321.1:0-3956 GCA_041546665.1 Spongiibacteraceae bacterium
ACACGTTTCTCGGCAATATCGAGACGAGACATGACCTTGATCCGCGACACTAACAGGGGGGCCAATCGGCGATTGGGAGTCAACACCTCCTGCAAAATGCCATCTACCCGCAGCCGCACCGACATGCTTTTTTCGTAGGTTTCAATATGGATATCCGACGCATCCCGCTTGAGCGCCTCACCGAACAGGGCGTTGATCAGGCGGATTACCGGCGCATCGTCCTGGGCATCAAGCAAATCTTGGGATTCGGGAATCTCTTCGGCGAGCCGGTCGAGATCTACTTCGCTGGAGATATCCCCGATTGCCGACATCGCATCGCCCTGCTGGCGCTGGAAGGTATCGTTGATTTTCTCCTGCAGCGACTCCTCGTCGCACATTACCATCACCAGCGGGCGCCCAACGGCGCGCTGAACTTCGGCAACGGCCGCAGGCGGCGTGCTCAGGCAACACAATAGCTGCAACTGATCATCCGCGGCATGCTCGACCAATACGCGATTATTCCGCGCAAAGGCATACGTCAGCGCCTGAGACATGATCAGTTAACAGCCTCTGGGGCGCTCTCAGCTTCCGGCTCAGATTCAGAATCCGGCACGGCGGGCATCGGCGGTGGCGCTTCGTTGGGAATAATGCCGCCCGTCGAAGCGTCCATTCCAGTCCATGCCGGCAATACTGCCATATCGGTATTGGGGAACAGGCTGATTCCCTTATCCGCCTTGGCCAGCTGTTCATTGCGAATAAACGCGTATTTCCGGCCGCTCAACTCCGACAGCAAGGTTTGGTCGCGCACTATCGTTGGACGAATAAACACCATCAGATTGCGTTTGGATTTGCTGCTGTTATCGGCACGAAACAAGCGGCCAAGAATGGGGATATCGCCAAGGATCGGCACTCGAGCATTCTGCTCGTTCACTTTGTCGTCAATCAGGCCGCCCAGTACGATGGTCGCCCCATCTTCAACCAGAACGGCAGTTTTGATTGCACGCTTGTCGGTAATGATGTCCGCCGCAGAGGTTGAGGTACTCAGCGAGGATACTTCCTGTTCAATACCGAGTTGAACCGAATCGCCATCGTTGATTTGCGGCGTCACCAACAGTTTGATCCCCACTTCCTTGCGCTCAATAGTCTGGAAGGGGTTGGTATTGGTTGAGCTGGCGGTTGAGCCGGTAATCACCGGAATTTCCTGCCCCACCAGAATGGAGGCTTCTTCGTTATCCAGGGTCAACAGGCTAGGAGTTGACAGAATATTGGATTGGGAATCGCTGGATAAGGCCGTGAGCAGCGCGGCGAAGGAGAAGCCAGAATCACTCAGCTTGCCAAGACCAAAGGCCGCACCGCGCACCGCACTGGCCGCAGCCGCCGCTACATCCTCACCACCCAGCAGACTGATAATACCAGGGGCCGTCGATGTGCCGGTGCCGCCGCCGGCGAAATTAATACCACCCACTGGGGTATTGCCCTCATTGGCGCCCTTGAACAACCACTGCACGCCGAGTTCCCGTGCGCGGGTGTCTGACACTTCGATAATAATGGCTTCAACCAGAACCTGGGCACGACGGATATCCAGATCCCGAATGACTTTGCTCAGGTCTGAGATGATATGCGGGCTGCCTGACAGCACAATGGCATTGGTCTGTTCGTGGGCTTCGATATTAATTCTTGCCGCACCGGCCGCACCTGCTGCCTTACCGGCCTCCTGTGCTTCCTTCACAATCGTATCGCTGATGCTCTTCAATACCGGCGCCAAATCCTTCGCTTTGGCGTATTTCAGATATACCACGCGAATATTGGACTGGCTGCTGACTTCGCTGTCCAGATCCTTTACCAGACGTCGCAGATAATTTCGCGACTCATCGTCGCCGAACAGAATCAGGGTATTGGTTCTGGGGTCCGCCGCTACAACGGGCTTGGAGGCGCCGCGCTTGCGGGTCTGTTGAGACAGCACTTTGGTAATAACCCGCTCAACCTCTTCCGCCGACGAGTTTTTCAGAACCATCGTTTCCATCAAGGTGGTATCGACAGAGTTCACCGAATCAATAATCGACATCAGGCGCCGAACATTGGATTCGCGGTCAGTAAGCAGGATGATATTGGAGTCGGAATAGCTGGTAATAACACCGACCTTATTGTCGACCAGCGGCCGCAATGATTTAACCAGCTCGTCAGCGTCGGCGTTTTGCAACTGGGCGATACGGGTCACAATGGACTCGCTCTTGCCGACAGAGCTGCGATTTGACTGAACCTCTACGCCTTCAATCTTCGCCGCCTGATTCGGAATAACCTTCAAAATCCCATCGCCCGCTTCTACGGCGGAGTAACCCTCAACGCCCAGTTGCAGCAAAAACAGCTGATACAACTCATCGGCATCGAGCTTTCGCTGGCTCTGGATAGTGATCCGACCTTTTACCCGGCTGTCTACGACAATCGTTTTGCCAGTCAACTTAGCGACGGTGTCGATAAATTCACCAATATCGACATTTTGCATATCCAGCTCAAAACGTTCCGCCAGTACCGTAGCTGGTACACTGAAAATCAGCGCGACGACGAGGCCGAACCGCAATAGAATTAGTCTCATAAATCCAGTCTTTTACTCAAAATTGTTCCGTTTCGGTCCACCAGCAACTCAAATGAGCTGGTGTTTTCCATCAGTTTGAGAAGCTCAGTGGGGGGAATATCACCCAGCGACTGGCCATTTACCGCCAGTAGTACATCGCCACTCTGCAAATCAAGAATCTCAAACAAGCGGGCATCCCGCCCGGGTTTTATGCTGTAACCAACCAGCTTGCCATTCTCATTCATAGGACTGACAGCAAAATAGCGCGCCAGTTTCAATGGGCTATTCTGTAAGGTATCCCGCGCATCGCCTATCAGCGCTTTAAACTGCGGGTCATTAAGATCAATGGAATCACTGGTTTCCGCTGCGCTTGCCGGTGCGGCCGCCGCGCGGGTTACACCTCTGATCGCATCGCGCTTATCAAGTTCGATCTTTTCGCGCTTGCGGTTGTTTTCTATGATGATGTGGTCGGCATGTACCGCGAGGAGTTTTACCGATCCCGGCACCTCAATTTTCTCACCAACCCCATATACTTTGGTCTTGCCGCCATAGGTCAGTACGGCGACGCCAAGCCCATCATCATCGCCCGCCACCAGGCCAACGACTTTAATCTTCAGTGCACTTTTTTGTACATTTTCCGGGGTATCGGTCACCGCGACCGGATCGACCGGCGCCACCCCAAACAACGGCACCCCTAACAAGCCCTGAACACTGTATGCCCCGGATTGCGATTTGCCAGACGTGGTTGATATATCCGACACCGCAGCGCTGGGAAGCATTGGTTCCCTGAACAGACTCGCAGAACGCCAAAACGTTTCCGAAAGCAGCCACAGAATCAGAACGACAAGAAGCGCAGTGACAGCAGGCACCGCGCGATGACTCACTATATTTGATCGAAAGAACGACTGTTGCACGCCGTATTACACCTCACCTCTGTCCGGCAGCGCGCCGATACTACGTAATTAATGTGACAATTTTCTTACTCGCTTTACAACGGGGAAAATTTCACACCGCGCATACGGGGCGAAACCGCCCCGCTCGAGCGTCAATCAGACAGTTGAAGGGCCCGGACACGCCAGACTATTTAAATACGCAGCTCTTGGCGTAGTCCGTAGCTTCATTGGCGCTCCAGTCGCCCTTGGGCTTCTCGGACATCATCTTGCACCAGGCTTCAGTACCCACTTCAGGGGCACATGCCGCCAAACCGAGCATCATTAGGGAAAGGATAGACAGTGCGACTTTATTCATTTAATAAACCTCTACTCTCAACATTGCCGCGTAGTGTACCAGAGCAAAACACGTGCCGGCAGTCGAGAGCAGACAATTTTCACCGCAAAGCGGTGTCAGGCTTCAACCATATCAAAATCGAACTTGCTGATGCCGCAATCCGGGCACTCCCAGTCCT
>JBFEVY010000170.1:0-7802 GCA_041546665.1 Spongiibacteraceae bacterium
GGCCTCATCAACAAGTTTGAAGCTGTTACTCCTCACAAAGAGCTCTGTACAAAACTTCATGCTTTAACAAAAATAAGAAATGAACTTGCTCATGGTGCGGCATCAAGATTTTTAAAATTTCCTATTAGCTCAAGCGGGGCAGAACAATGCCTAATTAAAGCGCAGGGATTCAGTGAGGCGGCAAAATCAGCAAATACACTTTTTTATGAGCTGTCAGAGGTGTTTGAAAAAATTATGGGGATACACGGAGAGTGTGTCTGAAGCTATAAGGCAGGGTGACTCTTTGTTTCGTCTGCTAGCTGATTGGTAAAAATGTAGATTGTATCCGTCGGCTTAGTTGATATAAGGGGGGAGGTCCTTTCCTTCACTAGTAATATTCGCATAGTTTCATTTGCATCTTATAGGTGTTATGAATGACGAGAGATCATCGGCTTATTCGAGAGTTTTACCAGTTTTTCAAAGCAGATTTAGTTGATAAAAATCATTCCGGCTTTCACCACCAGCTTAGTGTGCCTGCTGAACCCAGGGTGTTACACATAAATTCCAGAGCTGTAGGTTGCATCGAATTGAAGAAGCCGGAAGGGTCAGTTAATGGTTTTGTTGAGCTTTATTATTTCTACATTTATCCCCATTGCGCAAAAAAAGGATTTGGTTCGCAAATTATGCAGTACCTCTGTGAGCTAGCGGATAAGCTGAACGTCGAAATTGATCTAGAAGCAATTCCCTTAACTGGATTGGAAACGATTATTGGTTCCAGTGATTTACATAGGTTCTATAAAAAATTCAACTTCCAGCCTAGTCAATTAGCGGGCTCTAAATTTATGACAAGATTGCCTAATGTGAAAGAAAAGGGGTAGGCCCTATTGCATGAGCCACCTGTAAAAACAGCAAAGGTTTAAACTCCATTGCCGCTCCATATTTATTCTAGTCGTGTAAGCTATTAGTTGCGAATTAATTCCGCATATTAAGCTAGAGTATAGTTGCGCGTGACTAATCCACGTATTATTCATCGGCGACCCAAAAATACGGAGAATAAGAGCGTCATGAATAGTGCATTGTTGCAAACCCTGTTTAGTGACCCGAGTGGTGGCCAGCTTGCTGGCGGTATCATGATGGTTGTACTGTTTTCTTCGGTTGGTGTGGCGGCCGCTGCGGCGTTTGCCTTTGTGGGACGAAAAATGTGTTCCGGGCGCTACGAACAACTATTCTGGTCAGCGTTGCTGGCGTCAATTGCGGCTTTCTATGTCGGGTTTGCCGGTTGGTTTCAGGCGGATTCGGAGGCTTGGCTTACCGAATTGAGCGCAATCGCCGCGTTTGTGGTGGTAGCGGTTATTGGTGCATTTTCTGCACCTATTCTGGCACTGGGCTACCTGATGCATGGCATTTGGGATATCGGCCACAGTCTGTATGGCACGGTGATTCTCGGGCGCGCAGTCAGCGACATCCCGCTGGGCTACGGCATGTTTTGTCTGGGTTTCGATGTGGCTACGGCCGCGTATCTGTTTTGGTGGCCTAAAGACTGGAGTCAGGCCGGGCAGTTCAAACCCGCATTCTGGCGTACAGAGCTGTAAGTCAGCGTTCTGGCGTTGGCTTCGCGATTTAGCAACTAAGAGGCCGGGCGAGCGAATAGCGATAAGGGGATACGGTGATGGCACCATCCGCTGAACAGGTCAGAGCGGGTCAGGCGATTTACACACCGGGAACGTTGCGTGTGTACGATATTTTCGTGTTGGGCATTTCCAATCAGTTTATCTGGAAGTGTCCGTCGTCGAGAATCGACGCGCATTACAATGCCAATGTGTCGGGCAATCATCTTGAGGTAGGAGTGGGCACGGGGTATTTCCCTGACCGTTGTGCATTCCCGGTGGCGCAGCCTCGAATTGGCCTGATGGATCTGAATCCCAATACCTTGAATTTTGCGTCGCGACGTATTGCCCGGTATCAACCGGAAACCTATGTGCAGAATATTCTGGAGCCGATAACGCAACAGATTGACGCCTTTGATTCTATTGGCATCAATTATCTGTTTCACTGTGTGCCTGGGACAATTTCAGAGAAGGCAGAGGCCTTTGATCACCTCGGCAAGCTTATGAAGCCGGGTTGCAGAGTTTTTGGTTCTACCATCCTCCAGGGCGGTGTAAGCCGCAATTGGGCCGCCCGCAAGTTAATGGCGGTGTACAACAAGAAAGGCGTGTTCTCGAATACTCAGGATGATCTGGAGAGTTTGAACACAGCGCTGTCACAGCGGTTTGAGCAGGTAAATATTGAGGTTTCGGGCTGTGTGGCCTTGTTTTCTGCGCGGAATCCCTAGCAATTGATCCACCGTTATTCCGGTTATTGGTTAATATGATGGATATTGAAGATTCAATTTGGGATATCCTCGAGTCATCCAGGATTGTCTCTCAGTCTGAAGACAGCGAATCGCTGCTCAATACCTTTCTGGATAAACTCCGCGCTCATAATTTGAGTCTGGATTTTCTTCAGGATTGTGTGGAGTACTTGCTGGGCAGTATTTTTCAGCAGATTGACCCGCGTGTACGGGGTGATCAGTTTGAGATGCTGGAAGCGGTGTATCGCAAAAATCCGTCTGTGGAAATTGATCTTAGCCAACTCATTACGCTGTTCGATGACAGTGACCGGGGGTTGATAGCCAATACCTTGTTGCTTTTCCCCATTGCGAAAAAAACCGATGACTTCCTATCTCTAGCTCAGAAATACGCAACCTATGAAGATGCCTTTGTCAGAAAAAACGCTGAGTACGCGTTGACGTATTTGTCCAAGGGTGGAGAGGTAAGTCCAGCGCACTGAGCGCCGCCGCGCTAGTCTTGTTTAGCCCTTCAACGGCTGGGCGAGAATCCACAGGCCAAAGCCGGTAAACAGTATCATCAGTGCCAGCATGGGGAATTGGCTGAGGGTGGCCTGTTTGCGGCTGTTAAAGC
Source organism: Spongiibacteraceae bacterium (assembly GCA_041546665.1). Taxonomy (GTDB): domain Bacteria; phylum Pseudomonadota; class Gammaproteobacteria; order Pseudomonadales; family Spongiibacteraceae; genus Spongiibacter. The sequence continues at coordinate 2,940 of JBFEVY010000170.1, forward strand.
AGCGCAGTGCTTCGGCGTGGGCCAGCCAGACGCTGGCGACGTGGCCGATGAGAATCAGCCAGACCTGGCTGTCCCAGACAAAGCCCATATCGGGAATAATCGGCAGGCGGCCAGTGATGGCGTTGCCAAAAATATTCCAGCTCCAGCCAAAGGGGTCTGAGATCAGCCCGCGAATTTTCACGCCCTGGCTCAGAACCAGGGTGTAGTAGTGGGTGATGTGGTAGACCAGGGCAATGGGCAGCAGGCTGTAGCTGAATTGAGCGGTGAGTTGGGTCATCGACATCTGGCTGCGGGTGATCAGTTTGCCCAGCCACAGAAACAGCAGGAACAGCCCGAGATACAGCAGCGGCGAAACCATCAGCCAGAACACTTCATAGGCGACGAACCAGGGGCGAAGATAGGGGTAGGCATAGATCGGATGTTCGCCCAGTAACGGGGTGAGAATATTCAGCGGATCTTTCCAGAACATCCCAAACCAAAGCTGGGTTTCGCGCAGTCCGTCAAAGGCGGTGGAAGACAGCATAAACAGAATAAACAGCAGCAGGCTGGGGTGGTCGGCGCGCTGGCCCAGCAGCCCGGCGAAGGGCCATTGCAGCACCCAGCGTTGCTGCTCGTCGCGTTGCAAGGGCGCCATGCGACCGATAACGCGGAACAGCACGGCGAACAGGTCACCGTAGGCAAACCAGTGTTTTGCGCCATACAGGTAAGCGCCACCCAGGCTCAGGCCGGTGTAACAGAGCAGGATGACCGACAGGGAAAACGGCTTGGTGTCGCCGAACAGTTCGAAGATGATAAAGGCCATGTACTGGGCAAGTGCGGGCCAGTAGGCGAGGCGGCCGGGGTAGGAGAATCGGCCCTCAGCGAAAACCCGCCAGCGTCGTGACAGCAGTAGCGCCGTGTTTTGCCAGGGGTTGAGGGTTTCATACCAGAAGCCGATAAGCGCGCTGAGGTAGCAGCCGCCGAGGGCAAATACGACCCAGAAGTAGGTCATATTGATATTGCGGTAGCTGTCCTGATTGCCGATCAAACCGGCGACAATGGCCAGCACAAAACTGCCTGCCATCAGCCATTGCAGTAGCCGGCCCAGCCATAGGGCTGGGTGCCCGCCAGGGCGGCCAAGTACCAGGCGGCGAGCGGTTCGGTTGCCGGTGTCTTCACGTAGAAAAAATGCCAGCACCACGAAGGAAAGCGCCAGCGCGGCCATGGCACCGTAGATATACATCCAATAGGGCATGGGCAGCTGATAGGGCTGCCCGAAGGAATGTGCCTCGGCCTGGCCGGTCAGCAGCCCGGCAATAAGCCCGACCGGGAGGGTGATTCCGAGCGAGGGCCTCACCGCCGTGGGTACACTTCCAGCGCGCCGAACTCCAGGTCAGTGCCGTGCAGTTCCAGCATAAAGCGGCCGCTGTCCTCGGCGATAAAACTGAGCTTGGCCGTTTCACCCGCCGGCAGCACCAGGTGTTTTTCATAGCCGTGTACGTGCATGGCGTCGTCGTGGTCGCTGGTGACCTCAAGCTGCACAGTATCACCCGCATAGGCGGTCAGGATTTCCGGGCCTTGATAGGCGCCCTCTACAAACGCCAGGGTGTAGTGCCGGGTTTGCGTCTCGGTGGGGGCGGTGCTGGCGGGTTTTAGCCAGAACCACAGCCCGGCGAGGAGTACCAGAGCAACAGCGGGAAGCAGGACTTTGCGCATGGCGGTCCTCCTTAGGGCAGGTTGCTGCGGTTGTAGGAGCGCTCCCAGGTCTGCAGATAGGCTTCCGCAGAGTTGTAGAGTGCGTCCAGTGCCTCTTTGCCACCTTCCAGTCGGACTTCTTCAACGTAGTCCGCCACCAGGCCGTAGTTCGCCTGGCCCACTTCATCGATATGCCAGTATTTGCCACTCTCGGGAATGGTCAGCATCTGTACGGTGAGGGGGTCGAAATTTTCGAACTGCGATCCCCAGTCGTCGCCCTGGAACAGTACGAAGGGGTATTGCACTGGCTCGGAGTCGCCGCCGCGGGGGTTGGCATGGCCGCCAAAGCCGTTACCGTCAACGCCAAAGCCCAGGCCGAGTACGGTATCAGTTACGCCGGCCTTCTGGCGCCAGAATTTGAGTTTTTCCAGAAACTCCACATGCTTAACACCGGAGTCTTTATAGGGATAAATCACGCCGCCGTTTTTCAGAATCCGTGCTGCCTGGTCACTGGTCAGACCGCCGTGGGCGTCGTGGGAGGACACCATCGGGTAGGCGGGCGTGCGCTGTTCGGCCAGGTCCAGCATGATGTCTTTGCTGTGGTAGGCGGCGTGGTCGATATCCATCACCATGCCGCGGTCCATCATGGCATTCAGGGCGTATTCGCCAAGCTCGGTCACGGTGCGGGCATTACAGCTCACCCCTTCGGGGTAAATCGGCAGTGCGCCGCCGGTCATGCTGAGGATCAGGCTGGTAAGGGGGTCGCCGCCGGTGCCGGGCAGACTGGTGGCAATCGCCAAGCCGGGGTCGCGAACCGTGGGCTCATCCACGGGGTAGTCGCGACATTCGGTAACCTTCCAGAACGAGCCGGTGTCGATGAGGTTCAGCAGGTTCATGACGTCGCTGAAAATCCCGGTGCCACCCAGTGCGCTGTTGATGTCGTGGTAGGCGTAAAGGTGCCGCACGCCCAAATCCCACAGCTCCTGGAGCTTGTCGTCGATCTGCGCCTGGTCGCATTTGGGAATCTCAATATTACCCGCCAGCATGGTCATGCCGCAGTCAAAGACCTGCGCGGCTTCCATACCCAGTACCACGGCGAGTTTGCCGTCGTTGATAACTTCGCGAGCCTGTTGAGGGCTGGTGACAATGCGGTACCAGCCCTTGCCGGGGCCGCCGTACTGGGCATCGATATAATCCTGCAGCTCATACATATATTTGATCTGCTTGATGGCGATGCTCATATCGTTACAGTCGGCGCCGGGGTGTAGGGAATAGATGGTGCCAACGGTACACAGGCCAGCGATATTGGTGCCGTGGTTGACCATAATCCGCAGACCGGCCAGCCAGGCGCGTTCCACCCACTTGTAATACATCACGGTGTGGGTGAGGGAGTGGTTGGTTGGCCAGTCGACAAAGGTGGGCCAACCCTGGGTTTCATGGGTGGGGGAGTCGCCGGAAACCAGAATCACGTCGGCGCCACACACACCGTTGGGGCCGTGAAAGTCTTCACAGTTCTCCAGCGCGTGGGTCACCCCGAAGCGGTGGAAAGCCTCTCCGTACAGTACGCCGCCCGCCGAGGGGCCAACGTTGCCGGCATAGGAAAGCTCACTGCTCATGCCCATATGGTCGTGAATATCGGCAAAGCCGACCGCGGGCTGGTCGACACCATTGCCCTTGAAGGTCTCGCCAATCACCGAGGTTGGCATTTCCGGGTAAGTCTTGCAGCCGCTGCTGGCAACAAAGCGGAAAGCAGTGGGGGTGTCGGCGGTGCTGAGGCTACTGTCGCCTGCGCTCAGGTAGCTTTCATCGGTTTCCGAGTAGACGCTAAAGGTCTTGTTTGTGGCACTGTAGTCGATGGTCCAGATCGCGTCGTCGCTGGGCTCGTCGCTGATGCGCACTGATGAACCATCGCTGGTCAGGAAGCGACCTTCACTGGTGTAAAACAGGTACTTGCCCAGTGTGGCGGCCTGCATGAAAAAGGGTTCGGCGCTGCTCGCCAGGCTGCTAAGCGTGGTGTCGTCGCCCTGCAGGCCTGTGTAGCGCTGGTCGCTGGTGGTCTGCAGGGTATAGCACTGACTGGCCAGGGAGTACCGGCTTTCAATACGCGGTTCACTGGTGCCGCCATCGCCGGTGCCATCATTCGTGCTACCGCCGGAAGAACTGCCGCCACCACAGGCACTGAGCAGCGCGGAAGCGGCCAGGCCGAGAATTGCAAACCGAAACGTCATTGAGTTTCTCCCTAATGTCGAGGTACTGACTTGTGAAAGCGATACGGGACGCTTCGCCAGTCATGCCGGCAACCACAGTAGTCGTTATTAATTATTTGCTTCCCAAGCGTCCTGCACTCTCTGCTCAAACAGTCCCGGCCATAGTCGGAGTCTATTTGGGCGTCACGGTCGATGTCGCTCAAGGCCGGACGAGGAAAGTGCGCATAACATAGAAACTAGGTCAAAATGCCGCACGCTGGCTTCCTAAAAATGAAAAAACACGGTGAATTTCAGAATCCGTCAGCTTTTTTGGGTGTTTTCTGTACAGTGTGTTTAAAAATTAACCAATTTCTAGGGCTTATTCTAGTCGTTGCCTGGTGGTGTTTTTATCGCATAAGAGGATGATGGCGGCGGCGGGAGGACCCAAAGCCGCCAATTTGGCCGTATTTCGCCGCTTGACTGCGGCGCATCGGCATTACAAATCCAAACAAATTTACGCCTGAGGGTGGGCTAGGCTTAACCCTCGACCTGTGTCGCGGTAATCAAATATAAAGGGACTTAAAGATGAGAAAAATATGGCTTTCAGTAGTTGCCGGCGGATTCCTGTGTCTACTGGGCTGTGATTCGGAATCCAACTCCTTTAGTGATGGCTACAGCAGCACCGGCGTCGAAATCCTCGATGAAGGCAACGCCCCTCTGACTGGGCAGGATAGTAAAAAGGGTATTCTCGTTATCGATAACGAAGACGACCTCGCCACGCACTGGTATGACTACAGCGAAGAATCCCTGCCGAATGCGGATTTTCAAAACGAGCTTGTCGTTATCTATGACCGGGGTACGATCGACTTTAACGCCTGCAGCGAGGAGCCAACGGTTTCTGGCGTGTCTGCCAGCGTAGACGCGCATAACAGGGTTACCCTGCTTGATATTGAACTGACCCGTGTGTGCGTTGATCCGGAAGTGAATTGCACAGCCGAATACA
>JBFEVY010000146.1:0-8540 GCA_041546665.1 Spongiibacteraceae bacterium
GAGCAAGGCGCGGCGGGCACTGGAAGAGGTTGATCACCAGTTGCGCGAGCGTGAACAGAAGCGCCATGGCATAGAACAACGCCTTCAGACTTTTGCCGGCCAGCTGGAACAAGCCCGGGTTACGCGTCAGGGCTTACAAGTCCGCAGCAAGGGCTTACAGGATCAGCTGCAGGAGGCACAGTTCGACCTGCAATCGGTGCTCGATACGCTGCCCGAGGAAGCCTCGGAGGCGGCCTGGAACGAGCAGCTTGAGCAGGTGGGGCGGCGCATTGCCCGCCTGGGGCCGATTAACTTGGCGGCCATCGAAGAATACAAGCAGCAGTCGGAGCGCAAGAACTACCTGGATTCGCAAAACGGTGACCTGGTAGACGCCCTGGAAACCCTGGAAGCGGCCATTCGTCGAATCGATAAAGAGACCCGTAACCGCTTCAAGGAAACCTTTGACCAAGTTAACGGCGGTTTGCAGAGCCTGTTCCCGAAAGTATTTGGTGGCGGCAGTGCTTACCTTGAAATGACTGGGGACGACCTGCTCAATACGGGTATCTCGATCATGGCGCGTCCGCCAGGCAAGCGCAATGCCACAATTCACCTGCTTTCTGGTGGAGAAAAGGCGCTGACGGCAATCGCCCTGGTATTCTCGATTTTCCGGTTGAATCCGGCGCCCTTCTGTATGCTGGATGAGGTTGACGCGCCTTTGGATGATGCCAACGTCGGGCGTTATTCCCGCATGGTTAAGGAAATGTCCTCCGAGGTGCAGTTTATCTATATCAGCCACAACAAGATTGCCATGGAAATGGCCGATCAGTTGATGGGGGTGACGATGCACGAGCCGGGTGTATCGCGACTGGTATCGGTGGATATCGAAAAAGCGGCGGAAATGGCGGCGTCCTGAGGCCTGTGCGAGACAGGCTTTAGTCAATGATGTCGTATGGATATTTGCGGTGACGCGTGGAACAATAGGCGCCATCGCAGTATCCAAAACCAAAATCTACATAATAGCGGTACGGAGCCCCAAACGGGGGCCGCATTAAAGGGTCAGGCATGGATCTCAGTGTAAGAGAGTGGTTGGTTATCATCGGTGCGCTGCTGGCAGTGGCCGTGTTACTCGATGGTTATCGGCGGATGACAAAGGATCGCCGGGACACGTTGCGTTTGAGTGGTAGCAAGCGCCGGGAAGTCGAAGACGATCTGGTCAATCCGGAACTGCCGGGTGAGGTGCGGGTCGTTGCTGTGCGTGAGCAACCCAGCTTGCACATGCGTCGCGCCAAACCGGAGGATCGCCAGGCGGCGAAGGCGCGCCAGGAACCCTCGTTTAAAACCGACGAGGTTGATCACGATATTCTGTTTCAGGACCCGGCTGAGGAGTACGGCAAGGTCGAGCCAGTTGCTCCGGTTGTTGAGGAACCTGAAGCCTATGCCGCTGAAGCCCCTGAACCGGAACCCTATGAACCCGTCGTGCAGACAAAGGCATCAGTGAGCGAAGCGCCCAAATCCGCGCCGGACCTCGCTGCAAGCCCCGCTCAAGGGGGGCGTGATAGCTCGGAATACCAGGAGCTGTTTGTACTCAATGTGGTGGCAGATGAAGGCAAACCCTATCGCGGTGCCGACTTGCTGCAGATTCTACTCGGTTGCGACCTGCGTTATGGACGGATGAAAATCTTCCATCGTCACGAGCGGGCGGACGGTTCCGGCGAAGAACAGTTCAGTGTGGCCAATCTGGTGGAGCCGGGTAATTTCGAGCTCGATGGGATTGAAGAATTCACAACCCCCGGTGTGGTATTTTTTATGAACCTGCCGGGCCCCGAGGACAGCGCCAAGGCCTTTGACGCGATGGTCGAAACCGCGCGCTGCCTAGTGAAAAATCTGGGCGGTGAAATGCGCGACCAGACCCACAGTATCGCCACAAAGCAGACGCTGGAACACTACAAACAGCGGATTCGGGACTTTGAGCGCCGCCAATTGACGCTCATGTAGAAACGCACTATGTCAGAATCTTCCCTGCGGGCGCGACTAGACGAGTTGCGCAGCGAGCTGCATCACCACAGTCACCAATACTACGTGCTCGACGACCCCACAATCCCGGATGCGGAATACGACCGCTTGTTTCGGGAGTTGCTGGATATCGAGGCGGCGCACCCCGAATGGCGGTCTGATGATTCGCCTTCGCAACGGGTTGGCGCAGCGCCCCTGGCCAGCTTTAGCCAGGTGCGCCACGAGACACCAATGTTGTCCCTCGACAATGTTTTTTCTGAAGATGAGCTGCTCGACTTTGATCGTCGGGTGCGATCCCGCCTGGGTGATGTCGACGCGGTGCGTTATGCCTGTGAGCCCAAGCTCGACGGGATTGCGATCAGCCTGCTGTATGTAGACGGAGTCTTGGTGCGGGGCGCCACCCGTGGCGATGGCCGCACCGGTGAAGATATTACTCACAATGTTCGCACGGTGGCGTCGATTCCGCTGCGTTTGCAGGGAAGCGGCTGGCCGGCGGAGCTGGAAGTGCGCGGCGAGATCTATCTTCCCAAGGCGGCTTTTGAAAAGCTGAATGCCCGGGCTATAGCGGAAGGCACAAAGGCTTTTGTAAATCCCCGCAACGCGGCTGCGGGGAGCCTTCGGCAACTGGACAGTCGCATCACCGCCCAGCGCGACCTCGAAATGTGCTGCTACGGTATTGCAGGTATCGAGGACGACAGCCTGTTTGCGGCGCACAGCGACGGTCTGAAGCTGCTGCAAAGCTGGGGTTTTTTGATCAATAAAGAGATGCAGGTGGTCGACTCCATTGACGGCTGCGTTGAGTACTATCTCGGTCTGCTGCAGCGTCGCAACCAACTGGCCTACGATATCGATGGCATTGTGTTTAAGGTTGACGACCTCGCTCTACAGCGCAAGCTCGGCTTTGTGTCTCGGGCGCCGCGCTGGGCGATTGCCCATAAATTTCCCGCTCAGGAGGAAATGACCACCGTTCAGGATGTGGAATTTCAGGTTGGGCGCACCGGCGCCGTCACCCCGGTAGCCCGTCTGAAGCCGGTGTTTGTAGGGGGCGTGACGGTGAGCAATGCCACCTTGCACAACTTCGACGAAATTGACCGCCTCGGTGTGAAAATTGGCGATGAGGTCATCGTTCGCCGCGCCGGAGACGTGATCCCGCAGATCGTTCAGGTGGTGCTGGATCGGCGCCCGGCAGATGCGCGCACCATACCTGTACCGCAGCACTGTCCAGTGTGTGGCAGCGACCTGGAGCGGCCCGAGGGCGAAGCGGTTTACCGCTGCCCGGATACCTTGGGCTGTGCGGCGCAGCGCAAAGAGGGAATCAAACACTACGCCAGCCGCAAGGCGATGGATATTGACGGCCTTGGTGACAAGCTGGTTGAGCAACTGGCGGACGAAGGCTTGATCGAGTCGGTGGCGGACCTCTACACCCTCGATGTAGAGCGGCTTTCCGCGCTGGATAGAATGGGGCAGAAATCGGCCGAGAACCTTGTTACCGCGATTGAACGCTCCAAGACGACCACGCTGCCGCGGTTTCTCTACGCTCTGGGTATTCGCGAAGTCGGCGAGGCCACTGCGAGTAATCTAGCCCGCCACTTTGGCGATCTCGATAAATTGATGGCTGCGGATCTGGACGCGCTTGTTGAAGTGGAAGATGTCGGCCCGATTGTCGCCGCCCATGTTGCCAATTTCTTTGCCGCTGAGCGCAATTGCCAGATCATCGCTTTGCTGCGCGAACACGGGGTTCACTGGCCTGTTGATACCGAGCCCAGCGGAGAAATGCCACTGGCAGGGCAGACCTGGGTATTGACTGGTAATCTTGAGGCCATGACCCGCAGTGAGGCCAAGGAAAAACTGCAAGCTTTGGGTGCCAAGGTGGCGGGTAGCGTATCTGCCAAAACGGATTGTGTGGCTGCCGGGGCAAACGCGGGCTCCAAGTTGGTCAAGGCGGAGGCCCTGGGGGTGAAAGTGATCGATGAGACCAAGTTGTTACAGGTGTTGGGCAATACCGGCGACGGAGGGGGATAAGATGCTTGGCCGCGTGTCCGTACTACTGATTGTTATGCTGACGCTCACGGCCTGCAGTACCTCGCCACCGCGCAACCCCGGAGATATCTGCGATATTTTCCGGGAGAAGGACGACTGGTATGACGATGCCAGCAAAGCCTCTAAAAAATGGAACTCTCCGATTCCCGTCATGATGTCGATCATGTACCAGGAATCCCGCTTTGTCAGCGATGCCAAGCCCCCTTGGAAGTTTTGGTTGGGTTTTATCCCCGCAGGCAGGATGTCAGATGCCTACGGCTACCCCCAGGCGAAAGACGCTACTTGGCGCTGGTACAAAGACAAGGCCGGGAATTGGGGAGCGGATCGGGATGACTTTGACGATGCCATCGATTTTATTGGCTGGTATAACAGCATCAGCAGCCGGACGCTGGGCGTGGCCAATACCGATACCTACAGCCTCTATCTTGCTTACCACGAAGGACATGGCGGTTTTAAGCGGCGCACCTTTGCAAACAAGAACTGGCTTAAGAAAGTGGCGGGCAAGGTGTCTGCACGTGCCAACACCTATACCGCGCAACTTGCCCAGTGTGAGGAAGACCTGAAGCGCGGTGGCTGGTTTTTTGGTCTCTTTTAACCGCGACTTTCCGGTTCAAAAGCAATTTGCATTTCCTTGATACTATTAAGGAAATTTGAACGAAGTCGCTTGGGTGATTCCACCAGTCGTGGTTTTCTTAGTCGCGGGATAATCTCCTCAAACAATACCTTCAGTTCCAGGCGGGCGAGGTGGGATCCCAGGCAAAAATGCTCGCCAATGCCAAAGGCGCGATGTTCCTTAGCGTTGTTGCGGGTGACGTCAAAGCGTTGGGCATCGCTGAAGTATTGTTCGTCCCGGTTCGCGGAAGGGTAGTACATCAACAGCTTGTCACCTTTTTTAAGCGCTTCCCCGCCTAATTCGAGATCCTCCATCACCGTGCGGCGAAATTGCATCACTGCCGGTTCGCAGCGCAGGAATTCTTCCACGGCATTTTCGATAAGCTCCGGTTTTTCCAGCAGGAGCTGCAGTTGCTCAGGGTGTTCGATAAGCAGACGCATGCCGTTGGTGGTAACGGTGCGGGTGGTTTCGTTGCCGGCTACCAGCAATAGCAGGAAGAACTGCGAAAATTCGTCGTCGTTTAACAACTCACCCTCAATGGTGCCGTTAATCAGCATATCGGTGAGGGTGTCCCTGGGATGCTCCCGGTGCATGGCGGCGAGCTGGTAGCCGTAGGTGAAAATTTCCACCGCGGCGTTCATGCCGTCCTCATCGGTGGTGGAAAGGTCGGGGTCATCTGCGCCGATCATGATATTGGTGTTGTTGTAGATCATGTGGCGATCCTCAAGAGGGACGCCCATCAATTCACAGATCACTTGCAGCGGTAACTCCGCTGCCACATCTTTCACGAAATCGCATTGCCCCAGCGGCGCTACCTTGCCCACAATTTCACTGGCCATCTCGCGGATATGGGAGAGTTTGCTCTCGACGACTTTGGGGATAAACGCTTTGTTGACGATTCGCCGGTACTTCAGGTGATCCGGTGGGTCCATATTCAGCATCATGATGCGCTGCATGGCCAAGGTGTCGTCGTTCATTTCCATGTACAACGCGCTGCGTTCCGCAGAGGAGAATAACTGCGGGTTTTTGGACACGTATTCCAGATCGTCGTAGCGGCTCACCACCCAGAAGCCCACCCCGGTCGAGGGGTCATCCTGCCAATAAACCGGTTTCTGCTGGCGTTGTTGCGTAAACCAGTCGTGGGGCACGCCGGTTTTAAAGGTGTCGGGGTCGGCCAGATTGACATACGGGCAGGACATCAAGGTGTTCCTTATCGTTATTTGTTAAGCGCGATATTACCACTGTCCGGTGTTGGGCATCGACAGCCAGGGTTCCTGAGGCGGGAGTGCGTCGCCTTTTTGGAGTAATTCCACAGAGATATTGTCGGGTGAACGGACGAAGGCCATATGACCGTCTCTGGGAGGGCGGTTGATCGTCACGCCGCCGTCCTGCAATTTTTTGCAGGTGCTGTAGATGTCGTCAACGGCAAACGCCAGGTGGCCAAAGTTCCGACCGCCGCTATACTCCTCAGGATCCCAGTTCCAGGTGAGCTCGAGGCATGGCGTGAGCTGCTCTGCTGCCTTGCCGCTGTCTTCATCGGCGGCCAGAAAAACCAGAGTGAATCGACCTTGCTCGGTGTCGTAGCGCTTGACCTCTTTCATGCCCAACAGGCCGCAGTAAAAATGCAGTGACGCTTCCAGCTCGTTGACGCGAACCATTGTGTGCAGGTACTTCATGGAGACTCCCGTTGCTTGCGTTCATTGACGGCCTGAGCATTGCTATCATGCAGTCAGGCAGAGGGTTGCACACTATCATGTGAGCGCAGTTAGCGAAATATCGACTCGCTCGGAATAACTTGGGCTGCAACAGATACGACCAGACGGTAAATCAAGATGGCAGAGCACAACAAACATTTACTCATTGTTTATCACAGCCAGTCCGGTCGGAATGAAGCGCTGGCCTATGCTGCCACGAAGGCCGCACAGATAGAGGATAACGTTGACGTAAGATTGCGTCGCGCGCCGGAGGCGGGGACGCGGGATCTCGAATGGGCGGATGCAGCGATTTTTTATATGCCTGAGAATTTTGGGGCACTTGCTGGTGGAATGAAGGATTTTTTTGACCGGGTGTTCTATCCGGTGATCGATAAAGAGTTGACCTGCGTATATTCCCTGTTCCTTTGCACCGGTAATGACGGCAGTCAAGCCCTGCTGCAGGTACAGCGTATTTTGAAGGGGCTTCCTTTTCGGGAGATCAGCGAGCCGGTAATCATTCGCGGTGAACCCGACGAGTATGCACTGGTGCAATCTGCCGAACTGGGTGGCGCGGTCGCTGCGGGCCTGTCGCTGGGAATCTACTAGCGGCCACCACGCAAAGATTACGAAATAATAATCATAAAATTTAAATAGTTACTGGATAATATTGCGAACAGGTCTAGACTTCTATTGTGCCCGAGAGCGGTGTACTGAAAGGGGGTTTTGGGGCAGAAAGCGGTCATTGTGGCGCGCGGCGCCCGACCTGCTAAAGTTTGCCATGACGCATTTTATTGTTGTGTCGGTGCAACAAGGCTGAGGAGGGTTGGCTGTAATGACACAAGGGTGATCCGCTTGAGTCATTGAATTGGTGACAGAAATATAATATGTTTGCATTGATAACATTATTCTTGGCCTGCCAGTAGGGCGGCGCCGGGTCAAATTTATGGTGGCTGCGACGACGTGCTCGCGGCTTTAAATTATAAAAATCATAGAATCTGGAGGTCATATGACCTTGAAAAAATCGCGCTCTCCATTTTCATATTCCAGCCTGGCTGCGGCCGTGTTGGCGGCGTCATCTTCTGCGATAGCGGCCCCGGTGCTGGAAGAAGTCGTGGTCACCGCCACCCTGCGGGCGGAAAGCCTTCAGGATGTTCCTGTCTCGGTAAATGCGGTATCCGGCGAAAAAATGGCGGAAGCGGGTATCGGCAAGGTTGAAGACCTTCAGGCCTATGTGCCGAATTTGACGATGTCTGAAACCGGTATCGGTACCAATATTTATATCCGGGGTATCGGCTCGGGGATTAACCCCGGTTTTGAACAGTCGGTCGGGATGTATTTTGACGGCGTCAGCTATGGCCGGGCACAGCTCACCCGGGCGCCGTTCCTGGATCTGGCTCGGGTAGAGGTACTGCGCGGGCCACAAAATATCCTGTTTGGTAAGAACAGTATTGCCGGGGCTCTGAGCCTGGTTTCTGCGCGCCCTGGGCAGGAATTCGAAGGGAGTGTAAGTGCGTCTTACATTCCCGAATTCAATGAATATTCAACCGACTTGGTGCTGTCTGGTCCACTGACCGATAGCGTTGGTGCGCGTCTGGCGATTCGTAAGCGGGAAACCGATGGCTATATCGAAAACCTGACGCTGAATCGCGATGAACCCCAGCGTGACGAGCAAACGATTCGTGGTATTTTCGAGTGGGATGCCAGCGAAAATCTAGTTATTGCTGTCAAGTTGGAGATGGGCAAGTTTGATGTTGATGGTCGGCAAATTGAAATCATCAATGATCAGCCGTCGACTTCCGATACCAGTTCCTTTAACGGCCGCACGTATGCGCAAATCCTGGATTCGACAACTATTCCATTGCTGGTCAGCGTCGATGAAGATTCGTCAGTGTTGAACAACAAACTGGATTATAAGCGTTCGTCCAATGGCGATTTCAGCTACAACGATACGCAAAATATTACGATTAATGCTGACTACTATCGCGATGGCCACCAGTTTACCTTTATCACCGGTTTGCTCGGCTATGAGACAGACGAATTGTGTGACTGTGACTTCACCGGTGCCCGCTTGTTCAGTGTGGCAGCGGAAGAAGAGTACAGTCAGTTTAGCCAGGAGTTTCGTTGGGTTTCTCCCGCTGGAGAGACCTGGGAGTTTATCGCGGGTGGTTTCTATCAGCAGAGTGAACTGGATTTCTACGACA
>JBFEVY010000277.1:0-4922 GCA_041546665.1 Spongiibacteraceae bacterium
AGAGGTCACTTTTAGCCTGGATAACACCACGGGCGGAATCACCCTTAGTACCGATTCCGCCACAAGCAATAGCGAAGGTATTGTGTCGACAACTGTCTCCTCCGGCACAGTGGCCACGTCGGTGCGTGTAACAGCGGTTGCAGATGACGGCACCACCGTTTCTGAAGCCCGCTCCAGTGCACTTGCAATCACAACAGGTCTTGCCGACCAAGACAGCTTCTCACTCGCAGCAACGACGCTTAACATCGAAGGGCTGCAGTACGATGGCATTACGACAACGCTAACTATTCGCGCTGCCGACCGCTTCAATAACCCAGCACCAGACGGCACCGCCGTCACTTTCCAAGCCGAAGGCGCTTCTGTTGAAGGCAGCTGTGAAACCTCTGGTGGCGCGTGTTCAGTGACGCTGACGTCACAGAACCCCCGCCCCAGCGATGGCCGAGTAACCGTGCTTGCGACAGCAATTGGCGAGGAGAGTTTTGTAGACAGCAATCCGTCCAACGGACGCTTTGACGGTACCGCAAACGAGACGTTTACAGACCTTTCCGAAGCCTTCCGCGACGACAACGAAAACAATGATCGAGATAGCAACGAGCCCTATATCGATTTTAATAACAACGAGCAGTTTGACGGCAAAAGCGGCACATTTGAAGGCGTTCTATGTATCGCAGACTGCAACCCCGACGGAAAAACTACCGTAAGCATTCGAGAAGACATTGTGATCGTTCTGTCTGGCTCGTCATTTTTTGTTGACCTTAGCCCCACAGCAATAAATCTTGACGCAGGGCCGGTTACCGTTCTCGTAGCCATCCAGGATGTTAATGGACAAGTGCCCCCCGCCGGCACAACAATCAGCGTTGAGACCGATCAGGGCTCAATCAGTGGGCCAAGCAGCGAAACCATGCTTTCTACTAACGCACCTGGACCTGCTTATTTTGCATTCACTGTTAAACCGGGGGATGCCGCGGGAGCAGGAACATTCAATGTTACCGTGACTACCCCGCTCGGGGTTATTTCCCGCGGCACCGCAGTGGTTACGCAAACTCTCGTACCGTAAAACCAAGCTGCACACACCTCGTCACCTTGCGAGGTGTGTGCTAAGCCTATCTCCACAAGCTGTGTTAGAATTCCCTCCCCTGTACTAAGCCTCCACCGGCCCACAGCTTGATGAACCAAAAACGCGACACTCTCTACGCCCAACAGCATCCACAATTGGGTCGCTTTGCCTTTGACGAACAGGTCGTTGAAGTCTTCCCCGATATGATCCAGCGTTCGGTCCCCGGATACTCGACAATTATCGCGATGACGGGCGTGATGGCGGGGCGCTACGCGCAGGAAAACAGCCACTGCTACGACCTCGGATGTTCACTGGGCGCAAGCTCGCTGGCTATGGCACGCCATATTGGTCGGCGCGCCAAGATTATCGGCGTGGACAACTCTGATCCCATGATTGCGCGCTGCACAGAGTTACTCGCCGACATCGACACTGAGACCGAGCTTCGCTGCGAATCTATTCAGGACACAGCGCTGTCTAACGCCTCGGTCGCGGTGTTGAATTTCACCCTGCAATTTGTTCCAGAAGCCGATCGGCCAGCGCTGATACGACGCATTGCCGATGCCATGCTCCCCGGTGGCATTTTGGTTCTGTCCGAAAAAATCTGCTTCCCCGATGCGCATTTGCAGAGCCTGAATGAAGAACTCCATCTGGAGTTCAAACGCGCCAACGGCTATTCAGAGCTGGAGATCGCCCAAAAGCGCTCAGCAATCGAGAACGTCCTGGTACCGGAGACCATCGCCACCCATCGCCAGCGCCTGCTCGAGGCCGGCTTTAAAAGCGTAGACGTGTGGTTTCAGTGCTTTAATTTTGCGTCGATGGTCGCGATTAAATGATGGATTTCAGCCCGTTTCTCGAAAATCTACGCCGCCATGATCTCGACGATTGGGCCGCACAATTGCCCGAGAGAATTTCCCAGGGGTTGAATGAGTAACGATACGGCGACATCCCCCGCTGGCGCGCTGCACTGGACGCGCTACCCGAGATCAAAGCGGAAACAGTTCATCTAAACCAGTCTCGCGTGGGAGTCAGTGGCAGTATTTCTAACGCTCAACAGCAGCAACTACGAGAGGCCCTGATGGGGCTTCACCCCTGGCGCAAAGGTCCCTTTGAACTGTTTGGTGTCCATATCGATACCGAGTGGCGCTCCGATTGGAAATGGGAGCGGCTGCAAGACGCCATTGCGCCACTTGAAGGGCGCAAGGTTCTGGATATTGGCTGTGGCAGTGGCTACCACTGTTGGCGGATGCGCGGCGCTGGCGCGTCCCTGGTGGCAGGCATCGATCCGACTCCGCTCTTTGTTTTGCAGTATTTCGCCCTGCAGCGCTACATTCAGGACTGGCACGTTGCCGTGCTACCCATGGGTGTGGAACATTTACCCGAGCAGATGAGAGCCTTCGACACCTGCTTTTCCATGGGCATCCTCTACCACCGGCGCTCGCCAATCGACCACCTTATTGCCCTGCGCGACTGCCTCCGCGAGGGGGGGCAATTGGTGCTGGAAACTCTGGTCGTGGACGGCCCGGAGGGTTACAGCCTGGTACCCGAAGGGCGCTACAGCAAGATGGGCAATGTCTGGTTTATCCCCAGCCCGGCAACCCTTACCAGCTGGCTGCGCAAGCTGCGCTTTCAAAATGTGGAACTTGTCGATGTTTCGACAACCACTACAGAGGAACAACGCAGCACAGAATGGATGCGCTTCCATTCCCTTGAGCAATTTCTCGACGACAAAAACCCGCAACTCACCACCGAAGGCTACCCAGCACCCAAACGAGCCATCGTTCTTGCCGACGCTCCCTGAAACGGGGGCCCGTCACGCTTTTTTCTGTGCTTTTGCGCAAATTTTAATCATCTAACCCTGAAATTTAGCCAATTTGTGCGGCCGGCGAGTCATTCTGATTAATTATTGTGCTATGTTCTTGCCAAACAAGGTAAAAATCAGCCGGCACACCACCCAGTGCAGCTCCATGAAGAGGCGTAATAGAGGGTAGAGTAAACCTGATGTCCAAGCAGGCGACCGCAGCTCACAGCGATTCATTACAGGAACTGGCCCAGCGCTGGTTCCAGTCGCTGACGCGTCGCTACCTTGACCGCCTGCAGGATAACTTCTACCGCCGCGCCAGCCAAAGCACCGAGGCAAGCGAACGCACTCAGCTTATGGCGCAGCACAAAAACATTTGCCGCGGCGCAGAAGACGCCCTGCAAGCGTTTCAGGATTCCATGCGACGGAGTCTTCGCTCCGCCCGCCCCTACGAACTGAGTAATCATGGCCAACTGGACAAGTTATTGACCACCTGGCAGAAGCACCCGGAGTTTGTTCCTGACAGCCCCTTTCACTCCATGTTGCGCGCGATCTCGCCCATGTCGGTTATGGCGGGTTTTCAACAGCTGGCCAAACCCCTGCGTATCGCCCCCCAGCACAGAGACCAGGCATTGTCATTGTTCAATGTGCTGTTGATTCGGGAGCTACCGCAGCTGTACAACGCGCTGCAAAGCAGGCTCGAGGCATTACAAACCAATCAACTCGCCAACTGGATCGCCCATACCCAGAAGCAACTGGACGACAGCGAGTTGAGTACACAGCAACGGGCACTTGGGGAGCTGCGCTTGAAACGCCTGCAGCAGCGGGCAGTAAGCACCGAAGTAAAAGCACCACCGCAGAGCACCGTCACCGATGCACAACTCATCGAATCCGTGGCGGCCATTTTCTACAAGGACGCGGGCAGCCAACGACCACGATTGTCCTCAGCGATTCTGGCATCGCTTAACACCCTGCAAACACTGAGCTGCACCATCGCCCTGAAAGAACGACAGCCCTTCCTGAGCCCCCTTCACCCCGTGCGCCTCTGCTGCCAGCAAATTATTGCGGCGTGTGGCCAACTTCATCGGGCAAGTACAGAAACCCAGCAGCAGTTTGAAACCCATCTTCGCAGCGTGGTTCGCCAGCTTGCCGCAGGAGAAGCCTGCAGCAGCCAATTCAGTCATTATCGATGCGCAATAGATAGCTGCTGCGAGCCCCTGCTGAATAATGCACGCCTAGACGACAGGCGCAAGCGCCGTAGCGAAGTAGGCCAGGAGCGGGTTTCCCAACTGCGCAAGGAAGTCCACAAACTGATCGACCAAAAAACCCGCGACAGCCAGCTGCCTGGCAGTATCAGCAACTTGCTCTACGGCCCGCTCAGCACGATATTGGTTTATCACTGGCTTCGCCACGGCGGCAACAGCGTTCCAATCCAACGCAACCTGAAATTGATCGACCACATTCTCTGGTATATCCGCCCCCAGCCGGACTGGTCAGAATTGCGCCGCGCCAAAGCAATGGCGACGAATATTGAGTCCGAACTGATGGACGGGCTCAAACGCATTCACTACGACGAAGTTGCAGCCCAGGCCATTATTGACGAACTGCACCATTTGCGACTTGTCGCCTCGGGTGTCGCAGAGATCAGCAAAGGCGACTACTAACGCCCGCCCATAATTACAGGTATAATTTCCAGCCGCGGTAGCTTAAATTGGCGTGGAATCGTCCTTCCTTTCCCGGGCACATCGCCTCAGCCAGTCCAGGCAACACATTCCGACTTATACCGCTGCTTTACACAACCCGCGTTTTGACCAACAGTTTTAAGGTGATGATCTTGCAAGCAGAGCAAATAGCTAAAGCGTCCACAGAAACCCTGCGCGAGTGGGAATCGGCGCTCAACGCAGAATACCAGGAATACAAAGCCGCCGGCCTGAAGCTCGACCTGACCCGTGGCAAGCCCAGCGCAGAGCAGCTCAATCTCTCTGACAGCATCAACGAAATCCTCGCTGGCGACCTCAGCAATGAAGCCGATATCGACCTGCGCAACTACGGCGGCATTGACGGCAT
>JBFEVY010000114.1:0-9808 GCA_041546665.1 Spongiibacteraceae bacterium
GTTTGTATTACGCGATGGGGCATCACGCCGAATTCGATCAGCAGGTGATGCACTGGGTGAATGTGATTCGCGCCAAGGTGCGCACCGGCGCGCAGCCCCCGGGGGAGTTTCTCGACCTCGATCATCTGCTTCACGATATGCGCCTGTACAAGAGTGCCGCTGAGCTGAGGGTGATGCGCGAGGCGGGCAGCATCTCGGCACGGGCTCACAGCCGGGCGATGCGCTTTTGTCGCCCCGGTGTTTACGAGTACCAGCTTGAAGCGGAAATTCAACACGAATTTGCACTGGCCGGGGCGCGTTTTCCCGCGTATAGCACAATAGTTGGTAGCGGCGTGAATGGCTGCATTCTGCATTACGTGGAAAACAGCAGTCAGGTTCGCGACGGCGACCTGGTGCTGATCGACGCCGGTTGTGAGTGGCAAGGCTACGCGGCGGATATTACCCGCACCTTTCCCGCCAATGGCCGTTTTAGTGGCGAACAGCGCGCACTCTACGAGGTGGTTTTAGCGGCGCAAAAGGCGGCGGAAGAAGTCATTAAACCCGGTAACCACTGGAATGATCCTCATGAGGCCACGGTACGGGTGATTACCGAAGGCCTGCTCGAGCTGGGCTTGCTCAGCGGCGAGCTGAATGAATTGATCGAAACCGAGGCCTACCGGCCCTTCTATATGCACCGTGCCGGGCATTGGCTGGGCATGGATGTGCACGATGTTGGCGACTATAAAATTGGCGGCGAGTGGCGGGTGCTGGAGTCCGGCATGGTGCTGACCGTAGAGCCGGGTATTTACGTCGCTCCCGATAATCAGGACGTTGAGGCGCGTTGGCGGGGTATCGGTATTCGCATCGAAGATGATGTGGCGGTGTGCAAAGGCGGTTGCGAAGTGTTGACCGCAGAAGTACCCAAAACCATAGATGATGTCGAGGCCTTGATGGCAAATGGCTGATACCGATTACGATGTAGTGATAGCCGGTGGCGGTATGGTGGGCGCCAGCCTGGCGCTGTGCCTCCATCAACACAGTGGCGGTCGGCTGAGAGTGGCGGTGGTGGAAAGCTTTGCCCTGCCGCCGCAAAGTGCGGATCAGCAGCCTCAGTATCGCCCCAGTTTTGATGCCCGTTCCACGGCCCTGTCCTACGGCAGTCGTAAAATCTACGAGACCTTGGGGATATGGCCAGTATTGCAGCGCCATGTCAGCGATATTACCCAGATTCATGTTTCAGACCGCGGCCATTTTGGCAGTGTACAGATGGAGGCCGGGCAACTGGACTGGCCGGCGCTGGGCTACGTGGTGGAGAATGCCTGGCTGGGTAATGTGTTGTTGAACCGCCTGCGCGGTGAAACCTCGATCGCATTTTTGTCGCCAGCGTCAGTCACTGACGTGGCCCTGGGCGAGGGGCGGGTCAGCCTGAGCATTGAATCTGAAGCGCCGCAACAGCTCAGTGCACAGTTGCTGGTGATCGCCGACGGTGCCGAATCCGGCCTGCGCCAGCGTCTGGGGATTCACACCCACATTGATGATTATCATCAGTATGCCTTCATCGCCAATATTGCCACCGAGCTGCCCCACGGCGGGATGGCCTTTGAGCGTTTTACCGAAGCGGGGCCGATGGCGATGCTGCCGCTGTCGCCAGATGACGAAGGGCTGTCTCGCTCGGCCTTGGTGTGGACTTTTGATGCCTCCCGTTTTGATGAGGTCAATGCCTGGAGCGATGAGACCTTCCTGGCGAAGCTGCAGGAGCAGTTTGGCTATCGACTTGGGCGTCTATTAAAGGTTGGCCAGCGCGCGTCCTATCCGCTCAAACTGATGGAAGCAGAGGAGCAGGTGCGCCGGCAAATGGTGGTGATGGGGAATGCGGCGCACTCCCTCCACCCTGTAGCGGGGCAGGGGTATAACCTGGCCCTGCGGGATGCGGACTGTTTGGCCCGGCAACTCACCGCCGCGCTGGATCGGGGGCAGAATATCGGCGATCTGGCGGTGTTGCAGGCTTATATCCATAGCCAGCGCGGTGACCAGTGGCTGACAACCGCCTTTTCTGACCGGTTGACGCATATTTTCAGTAATCGCAGGCCGGTGCTGAGTGTGTTGCGCAACCTGGGTTTGCTGGTTCTCGATGGCACTCCCGGTTTGAAAACCCGTTTCGCGGCCAGAGCCGCCGGGGTAGTGAACAAGTCGGGGGCGAATGCCTCTCTTTGATAATAAGGGGAGCCGCGGGCTTGAGTGGCTCCCTCTGGAAGAAGCCTCATGAATTCTGAACACTTCGATATTGTGATTGTCGGCGCCGGGCTTGCCGGCTCGGCGATGGCGCTGGCAGTAGCCGATTTGCCCATTCGGGTGGCGCTGCTGGAGGCGCAAACTGTGCGCGAAGGCTGGCCGCCACTGGAGGAAAGTGTCTTCGATTACGATACCCGGGTCAGCGCGCTTACCGAGGCAACTCGAGCCCTGCTGGATCGCCTGGGCGTGTGGCAGGATATCGCCTCCCGGCGTGCCTGCGCCTACACGGATATGGATGTGTGGGACGGTGAAGGCACCGGGCGGATCGCGTTTTCCGCCGCTGAAGTTAATCGCAATGAGCTGGGCCATATTGTTGAGAATCGCCTGATTAACGCGGCACTGGTCAACCGTATTCGCAGTCATGGGCGCGTGCAGTGCCTGTTTGGTACGCCGCTTGAATCTCTACGGCGTCGGGATGGCGTTAATGAGCTGCGTTTAAGCGGTGGCCGTTCATTGACCGCGGATTTAGTGGTGGCGGCGGATGGTGCGAATTCACGTGTACGCGAGTGGGTGGGGTTGCCGACCCGGGAATGGGATTACCACCACCGCGCGATCGTCTGTACCGTCGAGACAACTCAGCCCCACGCCAATACCGCCTGGCAGCGATTTTTGCCTGAAGGGCCGCTGGCTTTTCTGCCGCTGGCAGATGCGGCGGGCGGGCAGCGGTTTTGCTCCATCGTCTGGTCGGCGCTGCCGGAGTTTGCGGAGCAGCTCATGGCCATGGACGAGGAGGCTTTCAATGCCGCGCTGACGCGGCATTTTGAAGGACGGTTGGGTCCGGTGTTGGCGTCGGGGCCGCGGGTATGTGTGCCGCTTCGCCAGCGTCACGCGGTGGACTACTTTGCTGAGGGTGTCGCACTGGTGGGCGATGCCGCGCACACCATTCACCCGCTGGCGGGGCAGGGCATCAATCTGGGCTTTGCTGATGTTGCCGCCTTGGCGGAGGAGTGTCAGCGTGCCCTGGACTGCAATGTGGCCATCGCCGATGCCACGGTATTGGCGCGCTTCCAGCGCCGTAGAAAGGGCGATAACCTGGCAATGATGGCAGCGATGGAGGGTTTTCAGCATCTGTTCGAGTCGTCACTGTTGCCGCTGCGTATTGCGCGCAATGCGGGAATGAGTCTGTTGAATCGGGCGGCGCCGATCAAGCGGCAAATCATTGCGCGGGCGATGGGTTTGTAGCAAATCTCCTTGTTTTGGATGTGCTTTTTATCGGTTGCGGCGCTAAAATGCGCCCATTGAATTATCGGTTATCGAGGATCGCTCCATGAGCAACACCCCTAGCGAATTGAAATACGCCAGCACTCACGAATGGGCGCGTCTGGAAGAAGACGGCACTGTCACCGTAGGGATCACTGACCACGCCCAGAATGCACTTGGCGATGTGGTGTTTGTGGAATTGCCCGAGGTGGGCGCTGAATACTCCGCCACAGATGAGGCGGCGGTGGTTGAGTCGGTGAAAGCCGCGTCTGATATTTATGCGCCGGTCTCTGGTGAAATCGTGGCTGTTAATGAGGCGCTGGAAGAAAGCCCCGAAACCGTCAATGAATACCCCTACAGCGATGGCTGGTTTTTCCGTATTCAGCCCAGTGATATCAGTGAGCTGGAGAACCTGCTCAGCGCCGAGGACTACGACGCTCAGTGCGAGGACTGAGCGTCTTCAAGACGCTTTAGTCGCGAAGGCTGATTATTGGCCAGCCGGCCTGCTTAGCGTGGGCGCGCAGCTGCGGATCCGGGTCTACTGCCACGGGGCGCTCAACGCACTGCAATAGTGGCAGATCATTGTGGGAGTCGCTGTAAAAGTAGCTCCCATCGAGGCTTTGCCTGTTTGCGGTCAGCCAGCTTTCCAGCCTTTGCACTTTGCCTTTTTGAAAGCAGGGAATGCCCTGCGGTTCACCAGTATAGAAACCGTCAACAACCTCAGCATCGCTGGCCAGCAGAATGTCGATGCCCAGTGAGCGCACAATCGGTTCGGTGACGAAGCGGTTGGTTGCGGTGATGACCATGAGGGTGTCACCGGCCTGGCGATGTTGCTCGATCAGAGCTTCTGCCGCGGGAAGGCGCATGTCTGCGATAAAATCGGCCATGAATTGTCGGTGTAGGGCGGCCAGCTCCTCCGGCGGTCTTCCCGCCAGCGGGGCGAGGGCAAAGCGCAGATAGGCCTGTATGTCGAGCCCCCCCTGTTGATACTGGCGGTAGAACTCGTCGTTTTTGCGGCGGTGCTCTTCGGGTGACACCAGACCCTGGGCAATGAGGAACTCTCCCCAGGCGTGGTCGGAGTCGCCCCCCAGCAGGGTGTTATCCAGGTCAAAAATCGCTAGGCTCATTGTATCCTCGGTCAGCATTGGGCTTGAGGCGGCAAGCATAGCGTTCAGGTAGCGGTTTTGCATCCTGAATTCCCAGTGTCATCAATTTATGGAACAATAGCTGACATTAGAAAAACGATAGGGAAAGGAAAGCAGGTGATTGATTCCGATGGGTTTCGTCCGAACGTTGGCATAGTGATCGCGAATGAGCGAGGTCAAGTTCTGTGGGCGCGTCGGGTCGGTCAGAATGCCTGGCAGTTTCCCCAGGGGGGGATTAACGATGGTGAATCCCCCGAGCAAGCCCTGTACCGGGAGTTGTATGAAGAGGTCGGTCTGGAAGAATCGGATGTCGAACTGCTCGCCTGTACCCGGGGCTGGTTGCGCTACCGCCTGCCGCAACGCCTGGTTCGCCGGGAAAATCGGCCGCTGTGTATCGGTCAGAAGCAAAAGTGGTTTTTACTGAAGATGCGCGGAGAAGAGGCCAAGATCCGCTTTGATTGCGGCCATAAGGCGGAGTTTGATCACTGGCAGTGGGTGAGTTACTGGTACCCCCTTGGTCAGGTGGTTGCCTTTAAACGTGAAGTATATCGGCGTGCAATGAAAGAGTTGGCGCCGCGTCAAACCCGTCTGGTTCGAGATTATCTCGCAGGGGGTGGGGCTTGATGCTGTCGGCGCTACGCAGCATTGTTCAGGCCGTTAATGCGGCCGGTGATTTACAATCGGCCCTCGATATTATTGTCGGTCGCATCGCCGAGGTGATGGGGACCGAGGTCTGCACTGTCTATCTTCGCGACCCGGAGTCCGGGCGCCTGATCTTTATGGCCAACCAGGGTCTGAATCCCGCTCTGATTGGTAAAATCAGCCTCGGTCCTGATGAGGGGCTGGTGGGTCAGGTGGCTCGCCGGGAAGAGCCGCTGAATCTTGATCACGCTGAAAAACACCCCAACTTCCTGTATCTGCCCGGCATCGGTGAGGAGCAATACCACTCCTTTCTCGGCGCGCCGATTATTCATCAGCGGGGCGTGCTTGGAGTCTTGGTTGTTCAGCAAAAGGACAGTCGGCGCTTCGATGAGGAAGAGGAAGCCTTTCTCGTTACCATGTCGGCTCAGCTGGCGGGGGTTATTGCCCACGCGCGGGCAACGGGCTCAATTTCTACCGGTGCTGGCGATGCTGTGCCCAAGTCGGCGGTATTTAAGGGTATTGCCGGCGCGCCGGGGGTCGCTATCGGGCGCGCGGTGGTGGTGGTTCCCACGGCGGAACTCAATGCGGTGCCGCGCCGCCAGACAGATAACCCTGAAGCGGAAATAGCCGCTTTTAACGCGGCACTGGAAGCGGTGCGAGAGGATATTCGCGACCTGAGCAGCAAGCTGGTTGATCAGCTTTCCCCTGATGAGCTGGCCTTGTTTGACGTTTATCTGAGGATTCTCGATGACGGCGCCTGGGTGTCAGAGGTGATCGAGAAGATTCGCGGTGGCGAGTGGGCTCAGGGTGCATTGAGTCAGGTTGTGAGTGCACACATCAATACCTTTGAGATGATGGAGGACGATTACTTCAAGGATCGTGCTACCGATATCAAGGATCTCGGTCGACGGGTGTTGAGCTATTTGCAGGCGGGCACAGAGTCGCAGCCGGCCTCGTATCCCGATGAAACCATTTTGTGTGGTGAAGAGCTGACCGCTTCCATGCTCGGTGAAGTTCCGCGGGAAAAACTGGTTGGCATGGTGTCGGTGAGGGGATCCAGTAACTCCCATGTGGCGATATTGGCTCGGGCGATGGGGATTCCCACTGTGATGGGCGCCAGCGACCTGCCCTTCACTCAGATTGAGCACGCCAGTCTGATCGTTGATGGCTATACCGGGAATGTCTATTACAGCCCCTCGGCGGAAGTGTTCGCCCACTTCAAGACGGTTTCCGAAGAGGACCAGGTACTCAGCAAAGGGCTGGAGGCGCTGCGTGATCTGCCCAGCGAAACCCTTGATGGTCACCGTATGCCGCTGTGGGTTAACACCGGGTTGATGGCCGATGTGGCCCGCTCCCTTGATCGGGGCGCGGAAGGGGTGGGCTTGTACCGCACCGAAATTCCCTTTCTGCTTCGCGAGCGTTTCCCCAGTGAGGAAGAGCAGCGTCAGATTTATCGGGAGCAGTTGCTGGCCTTTGCGCCGCTGCCGGTAACAATGCGTACCCTGGATATTGGAGGCGATAAGTCGCTGCCTTACTTCCCTATCGAGGAGGAGAACCCCTTCCTCGGTTGGCGGGGTATTCGTGTTACTCTGGATCACCCGGAAATCTTCCTGGTTCAGGTGCGGGCCATGCTCAAGGCCAGCGAGGGCCTGGACAATTTGCGGATCATGCTGCCGATGATCAGTAATGTGCAGGAAGTCGATGAAGCGCTGGAATTGATTCGCCGCGCCTACGACGAGCTGGTTGAAGATGGCCTGGACATCAGTCTGCCGCCTATCGGCGTTATGGTCGAGGTGCCCGCGGCGGTCTACCAGGCACGGCAATTGGCGCGCCGCGTTGACTTTTTGTCGGTTGGCAGTAATGACCTGACTCAATATCTGCTGGCGGTGGATCGCAATAACACCCGGGTGGCGGATCTCTATCACGCCTATCATCCGGCGGTGCTGGATTGTTTGCGCCTGGTGGTGCAGGCCGCGCATGCTGAGGGCAAGCCAGTGGGAATTTGCGGCGAGCTTGCCGGTGACCCCGGCGCGGTGCTGCTGTTGATGGCGATGGGCTACGATATGTTGTCGATGAACGATAGCAGCCTGTTGCGGGTGAAGGCGGTAATTCGCAGTGTTCGCTACGCCGATATTTCTCCCTTGCTGGAGCGGGCGATGCAGAGTGATACGGCAGAGGAGGTCAAGGGCCTGCTCCGCGCTGCGATGGCAGATGCGGGGATGGAGCGTTTGCTGCAGCCGGTGATGGCGGGCTCCTGATTTTTCTGTCCCCTGCGATTTAGTGCGATAGTCTAAAATGCCGCGCGGGTAGCGCCCGCTGAAGCGGTGCCTGTTCGGTTGAATAGTTTTGTTCCCAGAAGTCCTGCGTGCCGTCGGCGTGCTGCAGCAGTACGGTGCTGGAGCGGGTGCCGTAAAACTCCCCTCGAACGAAGCGACTCGATAACATGCGTTGTAATTCGTCGCCGCCGGGGTCGGTAATGGTATCGTCCTGCAACATCGCCAGCAGCTCTTCTTCTGAGCAATGGCTGCTGTCTATCGCGGCCAGGTCGGCAAGGCCGCGTTGAATTTTAAGATTGTCCTGCAACAGTGGAATATTGCCCAGTACATATTGTCCGCCAGGCAGGATTTGCCAGTCGTCGGCGATATTATTGCTGTAGGCCAGGGTTTGGCCGTCGCAGACCATCAGGTTGAAGGGGCGATAGCGGGCCTTTTCGGCCTCCAGAGTCTCCAAAAACGCGGTGCTCGAGAGTGGGCTGAGCAGAAAGTCTCGGACCAGATTGCCGCGGCTTAGCTCGCCATCGGTGGTCACTTCGCGCAGATTGGTCACCGCGGCGAAACGGCCGTTGCGGTGAATGCCCAGCCAAGTGCCGCCAAACTCCACGTCGCGGCCGGCGAGAATTTCCGGGTGGTCGGTCCAGAAGTCAGCGCTGAGGCTGGGGCGGGCGAAATATTCGTCGCGATTGGCTGCGACTATCAGCGGGCGCTGTGGATCCTGCTGCCAGGAAATCAGAATTAAGCACATTGTTGTTAGTTGTTTTGCGGCGTCGCCGCAAAATGCCCCATCCCATTGTTTTGTCAAAACAGGGAGTCATAATAGCAAGCTTTGTTGCTGTGGGCCGCCTATGTTCCTTGTTATCTATTTGCTGCTGGGTGTCGGTGCGGGCCTGTCTGCAGGTATTTTTGGTATTGGCGGCGGCCTGGTTATTGTGCCTGGGTTGCTCTACTGCTTCGGTTTGCTCGGCGTAAACAGTTCGGTGGCGGTCCATCTTGCGGTGGGTACGTCCCTGGCGACGATTGTGATGACCTCGATCAGTTCGGTTCGCGCTCACCATCAGCTTGGCAATGTGGATTGGCTCAGCTGGCGGTATTTGGCGCCGGGGATTTCGGTTGGGGTAATCGCCGGGGTGGCGAGTGCGAGCGTGTTGCCTGGTGAAGTCCTGCAGTTGGTGTTTGCCCTGTTTGCCATCGCAATGTCACTGCAAATGGGCTTGGGGTTTCAGCCGACGGCGGGACGTACGCTGCCAGGAGGTGGGAGCTTGCTTGCGGTTGGCGGCGGAGTCGGCTTTCTGTCTGCGCTATTTGGTATTGGTGGCGGGTCGCTGATGGTGCCCTACCTGAGTTGGTGCAATGTGCGGATGCAACAAGCGGTAGCCACGTCGGCTGCCTGTGGTTTGCCGATCGCCGTGTTTGGCGCGGCGAGCAATATTGTTGCCGGTGCAGGGCATTCCGATCTACCGC
This sequence comes from Spongiibacteraceae bacterium, assembly GCA_041546665.1. Classification (GTDB taxonomy): domain Bacteria; phylum Pseudomonadota; class Gammaproteobacteria; order Pseudomonadales; family Spongiibacteraceae; genus Spongiibacter. The sequence continues at coordinate 8,996 of JBFEVY010000114.1, forward strand.
CCTGGAGTACCGGCTATGTATACTGGCCAGCGTTTTTCGCTGTGGTGATCTGTAGTGCGCCCAGTGCCAGGTTGGGGGCAAAGATTGCTCAGAGCCTACCGTCCGCAAAGCTCAAAAAAATGTTTGCGGCGTTTCTGTTCTTGGTCGGCTGCCAATTAATCTACGGAGTGCTTTGAATGTTGCGTCACCCTGATATCGACCCCGTTGCAGTGCACCTGGGGCCAATCTCGGTTCATTGGTATGGTCTGATGTATCTGGTGGGCTTTGCTGCGGCCTGGTATTTGGGGCGCTTGCGCAGTCGGCAGCCCTGGAGCCCTATTAAAGAGGCGCAGGTGGAGGACCTGATTTTCTACGGCGCGATGGGGGTAATTCTCGGCGGCCGCTTAGGTTATGTCCTGTTTTATAATTTTCCGCAATTTCTCGCCGACCCACTGTGGCTGTTTCGGGTCTGGGAGGGCGGTATGGCATTCCACGGGGGATTGCTGGGGGTTGTGGTTGCGGTGGCGCTGTATGCTCGCAAGCTCAATGTGCCGGCTCTGGCGCTGTGGGATTTTATTGCCCCCTTGGCGCCAATTGGTCTGGGCTTGGGGAGAATCGGCAATTTTATCAATGGCGAGCTTTTCGGCAGACCTACCAGCCTTCCGTGGGGCATGATTTTCCCCAATGGGGGCCCCGTGACACGCCATCCTTCACAGCTATATGAAGCCTTTCTGGAAGGCCTGGTCCTGTTTTTGATTCTCTGGCTCAACAGAAACAAACCTTGGAACCGCCTGCCCCATTGGCCCCATGGGAGTATTCTGGCCTTATTTCTTA
>JBFEVY010000389.1:0-2848 GCA_041546665.1 Spongiibacteraceae bacterium
CAGTCGTTCCGACACAAAAAGCGGACTAGCTTAGCAAAATCACCCCGCTGGGACCAAAGCCGTCCGGGGCGATTATTTGCGTCTATTGCGCTCATCCATTCAGAGCATGCACCTTGCAAATTGAAAACCCTAAACTGGTCGAAAATAATTAAAGGGATCGATTATGAGTACCGACGCTGCAAGCAAACTGCTGATTCTTGAAGAGATCAAACAACTCAAATACCGCTATATGCGGGCCGTGGACTGCCACGATTGGGAGCTGTTGGCGTCGACCCTCAGTGAGGACTGCACCGCTCGCTACGATGGTGGAAAATACAGTTTTGACGGGCGCCGAGCGCTGATCGAGGGGCTAAAGGGGCATATGGACTCCCCTAAGGTGTTAACCATGCACAACTGCCATCACCCAGAGATTGACATTCTTGAGCCCGGCCACGCCCAGGGTAAATGGTATTTACAAGATCTGGTATTCAATCGCGAACAGGACTGGATGCTGTTTGGGACCGCAATTTACACCGACGATTACCGCCTCGAAGCCGATGGTTGGAAAATCTGCCATACCGAATATGCACGGATAATGGAAACTATTAACGCCCCCCTGCCAGCGTCACTGAACTTTACCCATAATATGTTCGCGACTACCGAAGCAAAAGCCTGAGGCAAACAAGACGACCACTTTATGAGCACAATAGGACAAACCCTGCGCGATGTTACCGGGCAACTTACTGCCCCGGGCGCCCCTTTTGAAATCATTGAACAAAACCTCGGCGGCGTGCCCCTGCGGTTTTACAAAAATGCACCGACGAGTATGCGGGAGCTTGTCGATGCCGGCCGCCAGTTTGGTGACCAGCCCTTTACTTATTACCTTGGGGAAAGGCTGACGTTTGCCGAGTTTTTTGCCCGGGTTGATGCCCTCGCCTATCAGTTGGTACATCACTACCACATTCGCGCTGGGGATCGTATCGCCATTGCCATGCGCAATTGCCCGCAATGGCTGGAAAGCTACACCGCAATTGTCTCGCTTGGCGCTGTCGTGGTACCGCTAAACTCCTGGGGCAGCGCTGAAGAATTGTGCTATGGCTTGAGAGACAGCGGCGCCCGACTGGCCATTTGCGATCCACAACGGCAGCGCTTGATTACCCAACATGCGTCTGAGCTTCACTGTGAGCTATTGGTAACCGACGAGCACCGCCCGGATTGCAACGCGAACAAGCAATCGCCCTACGAGCGCCTGCTTGCCGAAGCGCTGGGGCAAGCCATGCCGGAAGCAGAAACACCGGACAGCGAAGCCCCGGTTCAGATTATGTACACATCGGGAACGACCGGCGTTGCCAAGGGCGCCGTATCCAGTCACCGAAACATCTGTCAGGCGCTATTTAACTTTGAATTTCACGCTATTTGCTCCGCGATGGCGAACCCCGACGCGGTTGAAAAAATGATCAGCAGCGGCAATCCGGTATGTACGTTGTTGAGCGTCCCGCTGTTTCATGTCTCGGGCTGTTACGCGGCCTTTTTGCTTAATCTGCGTGCAGGTCGTCGTCTGGTAATGACCTATAAATGGGATGCCGCTGAAGCACTTCGCCTGATTGAGGCGGAAAAGATCACTGTGTTCAGCGCTGTACCGGCGATGGTGATCGAACTGCTGCAACACCCCAGTTACCAATGCACCGACACCAGCAGCCTGTTCTCCCTGGGGGGCGGTGGCAGTGCCTGCCCACCCGCCTTTAAGCAGGAAATAGACCGCCAGTTTGAGGCCGCCTACATTGGCACGGGATATGGCATGACTGAAAGTAATGCCACATGTTCCAATTGCACCGGGGCCGCGTTTAACGCGAAGCCGAATTCCGCCGGCACACTGTCGCCCATCGTGGATTTTAAAACCTGTGACGCCCAGGGTAATGCGCTTGAAAAAGGGGAAACAGGCGAAATCTGGCTGCGCTCACCCTGCAATATCAGCGCGTACTGGCGGCGCGAGGACGATACTCGAGCGACCTTCCGCAATGGTTGGCTGGCAACCGGAGACTTGGGCTATATCGACAGCGATGATTTTGTATTTCTGGTTGGGCGTCACAAAGACGTCATTATCAAGGCCGGTGAAAACATCTATCCGGCTGAGGTAGAAGCCTTGCTAAGCACACATCCCGATATTATTGATAGCGCTATGTTTGGTCTGCCGCACCCTAAACTCGGTGAAATACCCGCGCTGGCGGTACAACGTAAAACCACGGCGCTCAGTGAGGATGAAATTACCGCGTTTTTAAAGCCGCACCTGGCCGCGTTCAAACTACCTGAGAAAATCTGGTTTAGAGACACCCCGCTTCCCCGTAACCCGGCAGGTAAGGTGTTAAAAGCTCAGCTGCAGGAGGAATACCAGGAAAATACATTCTAATTCTCATTGCGAGAATTACGTATAGCTGCATTGCTAGCAATACCCGAAAATGGCATAGAAGTGTATTATCGAACTGTGCGCTCGAAGGTAAAGGAGAGGAAAATGCAGATATTCTCTGACAAACGTGCTCGCCGCGTTCTGGAAGAAGGCAGCCGCGAATGTGACGAGAACTCCCTTAACACAGCGATCGCCAACCGGCCCCGCATTATTGCCAAGGTCATTAACAGTGCCTCCCTGGCGCCGTTTCTAGAGCAGGTTACGACCCTGTTAAATCTCATTCAGGACTATTCCAAAGGCGAGTACCGGGAAATTCCCTGGTGGTCTATTGGTTCGGTCGCGACGGCGTTGCTATACATTCTTATGCCGCTGGATGCCCTGCCCGATTTTATTCCCATCGCGGGTTTTATTGATGACGCCGCCGTGTTGAAAATCTGTCTGGACTTGATTGGCAAAGACCTCGCC
>JBFEVY010000377.1:0-3110 GCA_041546665.1 Spongiibacteraceae bacterium
CGGTAACAAAGATGTTCTGCGGTTTCAGGTCCGAGTGGACGATATCCCGCTTGTGGGCGTAAGCAATGCCATTGGCGATATCGACAATGTATTGCATCGCTTTCTCTCTGGAGCGCTCGGGGCTCTTGATAAAGACATCCAGCGTATTGCCCTTCAGTGCCTCCATGGTCATGAAGAACACATCGCCGTCGCGGTCAAAATCGTAAACGGTAATGATATTAGGATGCGCCAGCGTCTGGGATTTGTCCGTTTCACGCTGTAGAGCGACAAACGCGCGGGAGTCCCGGGCAAACTGGCCGCGAATCAGTTTGATGGCGACATGGGGGTCATGGTGACGGGTCTCCACCTTGCGCTGATCCACCGCCAGATACACCGCGCCCATACCGCCTTCGCCAAGTTGTTTCTTCAGCAGAAAGCGGTCTTTCAGCACTGCACCGACCTTGATGGTTACCGACTTGAGCGGCGCACCTTCTACGGCAGTGCCCGCCGTTCGGGACAAGGGTGCTGACGCAGAAGGCGCACTGCCGCCGCTGATATCAATGGTCGGTTCGATATCGGTGGATCTGACATAACTGCCAGCGGCGCCGGGCGCCGGCGGCGCTGGACGCTTGTCGGTATCGGCCGCCGCTACCGTCTTGTCAGCGTCGGGGACCAGCATTGTCACATCTGCGCGAATTTTCTCCTGCTCACGCCGGGCCTCAAGACTCTCGGCTTTGGCATTCGGGCGCGCACCGCCCACCGTCGAATCCGGAGCAATTGCTGTTTTATCTTCGGGTTTATCCTGTTCCGTCATACCCTGTCTCCAAACCGGCAGGTTGTTTCACCGGGGATTTTCCACCGCCATCGTCAGTTTTTTTATTTCCTGTTGCAGCAGTGCTTGCCAGTCTCTGCGCCAACAACACAGGTGATCGTACCCGCCAATACTGCGGTAGTCACCACCGTGTCGGCGAACAAAGCCCGCAACAATATCCGGCGTCACATTGTCATCACCTTCACCAACCAGGTGGCTATAGCGCACAAGGGGCGCCACGCCAACCTCGATAGGGTTCAACGACTGCGTTAGCGGCGTATAGCGATGCAAGTCCGCCCAACGATCAATATCCAGATTTGCCGCCAGGGTAATCACCCCCGAGACCCCCTTTAACCGAGTTGACAACAACACGGCCAGGGCTCCTCCACCACTGTAGCCCACTAGCACCAAGTCACCTGAGCGATTCCCACCAAGCAGCTGGCGTAGCGCTGCCACCATGCTATTCACTACGGTCTCAGAGTAGCGGCCATCGGTCCATAGCTCTGGTCGGCAGGCCGTGTCATACATTCCCATATAGCATGGCCGGCCTAGATAGAATGCGGGCGCAGAATCCTGCGCCATAAGTTCAAGGGCCAGAGCAAGTTTGGCCGTGGGGTCCCGCGCCGGATAGCCATAGCGCCAGGGCCGCCCGTCACCTTCCAAATAAATATGCAGGGGCTCGGCGGGCGCACCGGACAATTGGGCTGCCGCGGCGGCGTTATAGTAATAGCGTAGCGGGAATCCCCCGCCAACTGCGGTGCCGGACCGTAGCCCGAGGGATTCAGCCTGGTGATCGAGCCGTTTAGCCGGACTGACACAGGCTGACAGCAGAACGCCGCATAACAGGATGCAAAGCCCTCGCCGCGCCCATCGTTTCAGCCTGCCCTGCTGCAACTCAAGGCAGTTCGTAACGAACCCCCAGGGTCAGGTTATCGCGATCAAGAAAGTCGTGAGCAAACAGCTTTTCGTATAGCAGGTAGGCAGAAAGGCCGTGGGCAAACTGCGCCGAGGCTCCCGCGGCCAGGGCTACTGCAAAGGAGTCGGGATCGTCAGAGCTTTCGGAAATAGCAGCTATGGCGCTACCGTCAATATCATTGCGAGCCTGCCCGGAGGTTTCATAGCTGTCGCTCAGATCACTAATGAGATCCAAACGAAGATTGGGCAACAACACACCCCAGTTTTGCGGCATTGGGTAGTCCGCCGACAGTGAGGCGGTAAACATTTGTGTGTCGATGTTCTGGTCACCCACATCGCGCACCGTTCCCATACCCGACGCAGAACGCTCCAGATACCCGTCCACATCCCCGGAAAGATTGATATAGCGGAGCATCGGCGTCAGCCTGGCACCCGAAGCAAAGCTGTATTCATAACCGTAGGAAAGATCAATAAACCAGAAATCCCCCTCGGTGGACGCCGTATAGAAGTCGCTACCATCGCCGCGCAGGATATCGACATCCATCTGCCCCACCGCCAGCATGCTCGAAACAAAGCTGTTTCCCCAATACTTGGCACCGTGCACACCCAGCAAGGTCGTACTGATATCGCTGTTGCCCAGAATGGCTTTGAAGTCAGTATCACTGTCTGTACTAGCGATGGAGCCACCGACAAACGTTGAGTCGTTTATGCGGTAATCCGCGCCTAGCGCGATGGTATTGGACTTCTGATCGTAGGCGCCGCCGCCAGCGGTCGTTTCCCTGTCGACCTTGGCGTAATCGTCAAAGGCAAAGACCGAGAGCCTGCCGCTATTGCCGAGGCCGCCAGCCTCATCGGCACTCGCACCACCACCTCGGGGGGCTCCCATCCCAGTCTGCTGATTAGAAGATTCATCCTGGCGGCGCATGCTGTTGAGCATCATCAACACTCTGCTGCTCACAGCAATGCTCGTGGTGCTGGCCTGCGTTGCCGCCGACTCAGTGGTGGACGCTGTGCAATCCTCAACCGCGCGATTTACCGACTCGCCATCCGTTGCCCTTACTGTGGTCAGCCCTGGATCGGAGGTTTGGTCTACCGGAGGGCTCTCCGTCCCTGGCGAGACCTGACCCTCACATTCGGCAGCCATGGCAGTGCTTCCCCCTGCACAAACAGCCGCAACGGTAATCGCTGCAAACAGCCCCGACAACGTCCCGGTTTTAGCGGTCACTTCGACATCCTCTTTCCCATTTTTGCTCATACGACCACATCTCAACGCACTTGGACGCGGCGGCTATTTCGTTTCAAGTTCATTTCGAGGCAGATTTCGGTACAAAAAAGAAGTCTCCCACCTCGTGCCCCGCACCCTTAATACTTTTATAAACCGGCTCCTGTACAAAATTCACTGCCC